>JAKPZU010000033.1 GCA_029559915.1 Bacillota bacterium | reverse complement strand
ATCATATCTGGGCTAATTGTTGAAAAATCTTCTTCACAAACCTCTTTTTCATCGAAAAGTCTTCCATATATCTCGGAAGTACTAAAATAAACAAGCTTCGAATTATACTCTAAGCACAACTTCACGAGATTCAATGTACCTATTTCGTTTACATATATCATCCGCTGCGGATATTCTTCTCCATTTAATCTGCCAACCTCACCAGCCAAGTGTAGAACAATATCGAAGCCATTTGATTCTTTGAAAATTTCCCACACGTCCTCAAAGTAAGTGATATCAGCTCTAACATAATCGTCACTATCGGCAATTGCTAAATCTATCCCGACGATGTCATATCCATGATCCTTTAATGCTTTAACCAAGTGCTTTCCTATAAACCCCATAGCTCCAGTAACTAATATTTTCATCTTCGTTCTCCTCTCACAATAGTATTTTTGTAACGGCTAACAAAATGCTGAAAAACGCTGGTATTCATGAATTCATCGCTTAAACTGTCAATCATGTTGAAAAATGCATTCAATTCGGCTGGTAGATCGTTGAAAAGCTCCTTATACCGCTTTGGCACAATCAAACTATAGTCAAAGAGTTTTATAGCCCAAACATATCTGTAATTAATAACGAGATTCAGTAGTATTTCATCTATGTTATTTATTTTTGCAAATTTCTCACGAATTAAGTCAATTTCACCTGTTTGTTCCAAAAACTTTATATACGACAATCTTGTAATATTACATCCGATTGTCATCTTCCAAATACCTTTACTCGTCTGACTATTATGCTGGGTATTGAAAACAGTGGTATCTGAAAGTGCTATTTTCTTTTGCAAGAGTATCGCTCTTGCCCACAAATCAAAGTCACCATCGACATTTACAAGGAATTCGTTGAATCCACCGCACTCATTGTATGTTCCCTTCTTCATCATCATGGAAGAACCATTTAAAGAGTTAGATATCATAATACTTAGTAAATTTGAATATCTGTCAGAATTAAACTCGCCAATTAATTTAGCCATTTGCGCCTTAGATGGATTTGGACCAAAAAGTGTATATCTTGAAAACACAATATCATTATTTGACCTAAGTATTTGCAAATCTTTTTCAATTTTGTCATTGCTGATATAATAATCATCTGCACTAACCCATGCTATGACATCAGATGATGACAACTTGATACCTCTTTTAAGTGAAAGCGCTGCTCCGACATTCGAGTTATTTTTGAAAACTCTTATCTTTCCTATCTTACTTTCAGAAGAAAGAAAACTATAGAATCTGATGCTATCATCATCCGAGCAGTCGTCAACAATTATCCATTCTATTTCATGGGCCTTGGTTTGCATTCGCAGAGACTTGAGCAACTGAGGAAGAAATTTCGAACCATTAAACGATGGGGTTATTATGCTCACAGCACTATTTGAATTGTTCATCTTGGAAAAATTTCCTCCGGGGACTCGTCAATATGTTCGGTCAATATTTCAATTTTTCGTCTGTATTCTTGCAGTTCATTTTCGAACGCTTTCTTATCATATTTTGCAATTAACAAATTTTTCAATTTATCCGGTGACCCTGTGAAATTAGTGTTTAGTAAACTGTGAATGCAACTTATTTGATCTTCTAAAGAATAATTGTCTTCAATGAATCTCCTGTAACTTTCCGAATCGTAATCCTCACTCATGATCTTCTGCACAGCTTCATCTATCGTATTGTATATCAGTTCCTCGGGCCATTGCTCTTTCGCTCCGGCATAGTTGTGGATGATGGGCTTGATGCCTCTTGCCATTCCTTCAGCTATGTTGTAACCAAAGCTCTCGTGTATACTCGTTGATAACACATAATTCTTGTCTTCCAAGAATTTGTCAACGTCCTCCACCCATCCGTGCAAGATCAGGTTATCTTTTATTCCAATTTCTCTCGTTATGTGCTCAAAATACACTTTATATCGCAGTTCTTGAAAGTCACCTGCTACGTTCAATTTGTATCTCTTATCTTTTTCACTCAGTTTAGCCATTATTTGTATCCACATTGCCGGATCTTTTTTGTAATTTATGTGCGCAGCAACAGCCAAATTATATCCTGGCTTGTGTACTGAAAATTTGAATCTATCCAAATTAACTCCATTTGAAACGATCGCTTCTTTTTTCGAATCAACCTTTGCGTTTGGATGGAGCTCGTCAAAGATTTGCCTTATATGCTTGCTCACAAAGATGAGGTTGTCCACATTGTTCCAGTTTATCTGCTCTGGTAATGGAGTAAATACCTCGTAACTATGCAATCTGCAAACAACTTTCTTATTCAATATCTCTGGTACTTTATTCGTCGCAAAAACTGCCATCTCATTTGCCCATTCCAACCATACTATATCTGCCCATCTTATCGCTTCTGCTATTTCTTCACCCTTGCTTGTTACTACCAACCTTACATCGTATGCAAGCGAGAA
>JAKPZU010000029.1 GCA_029559915.1 Bacillota bacterium | reverse complement strand
ATATTGAAAGATGCAAATATTTTAATGACAATAGACGTTATTTTGGGCAGGCGCCATAAGACTTTAAGAGATTGAAGGGAGGAAAGTGATGCAAGCTGAAGAAATTTTACATGGAATAGCAAAACCTTTTATATTATCGGGTATATATAAAGATGAAAAAGCGGCATTAACGGATTTGACATTGGACTATATCCGACGCAAAATTGAGCAATATGATGATATTATTATGATATTGACAAAAAAATATGGCTGTGGTTTCGAGCAATTTACAGAAAAGATAAAAAATAATGCATCTTTTGACACAGAAGATGACTGGATGGAATGGAAGGCCGCCAATGAGATGCGGCAAGCTTGGATCAATGCTAATAAAATGATTATCTGCAATGAATAATTATATTGAAGCATCTGAAATTATAGCACATTTAAAATACAGTCGTTTCGTATCATCAATAAAAATTATAGTTATCGATGAAATTTTTTCACGGAGTGTATTGAGGTTACGCTGCAATCTTTTGCCATCATCGTATCATCTCGATATCAGGTTTATACAAACAGAAAAAGAAGTGATATATTCGTATCAGCTTTTTACTGATCACGCGCTTGTAAGATGGGACAATGCGCCTCATTATCCGGAGATAAAAACTTTTCCACATCATTATCATAATTTAAAAGGAAAAGTTGAAGCATCCCCACTGAAGGGGGCTATCTTTGATGATTTGAATTATGTCCTTGAAAACATTAAAAACATACTGCTATCAAATGAAGCATAAATAGATATCTGGTATGTCAGTCCCACCCGTAGGGAATCCAAGGAAGCCTGTCATTCCTTAATTTTCCTTTCGGGAATTTAAACTTCTCACCTTATAAACATCGAGCAGCACGAACACTGGTTTTAATAGATAAAAAATATTCTCATAATCAACCAAATCGCACCACAAACCACCTAAGGAAACAACAAAATTTGTAGATGAGACTGCAAACCGTGAAGCATTTAAGCGCAAAATCAATTTATTTCATCATTGATGACGGACTTGTAAAAAGTCACCACCTCGTCATTCCGGCGGATAACCTGATAACCTGATAACCTGAAGGTCACGCGAGGTCACGAGTGCCGGAATCCAGAAAACGTTAATATTGCTGCCATTTGATCTTGATCAGAAGAAGAAAATTGCCATCAATCGTCTTCTTAATTTATCTTCAATCAAAATCAAAATAATTTCTGTTGCTTTTGGCTCAAAATGTGCTAGTAAAGACTGCAAATTCAAGTTGAATTGGAAGCGAAACGACTAAAAAACAAAAAATCACTAAATGCAAGGAGGAAGGAAAATGTTGAAAATGAAATTGAAGAATCAGAAAGGTTTTACGTTAATTGAAATCATCGCGGTCTTGGTCATTCTGGGTATTTTGGCAGCAGTAGCCGTGCCGAAGTATTTTGATATGCAGGCTGAGGCTAGAAACAAAGCGGCCGCAGGTGCTCTTGCCGAAGGAAAAGCTATGCTGAATATGGCATGGGGTAAGGCGGCATTGTCGGCAGGTG
>JAKPZU010000297.1 GCA_029559915.1 Bacillota bacterium | reverse complement strand
CACGTCCGCAAACGGCAGCGGCCGTGCTTGGGCTGAAGCCACATTCACATCCTTTGTTTTCCCAAATAAATTCCTTGAAAATAAAATGATATCATTGCCAACTATCGACCAGACTCATTTGTGAACGTCGGCAACCCGCGGGGCGTTGAACTAAACCGCGGTGCGGTAGTTGCGGTGACTCTTGAAAGATACTTCTTTTTAAAACCACACCACAGTCTTTTTCCATACCACTGGATCTCATTTTCCTTGAAGATACTTTTTCATCATATATAATCTCATAACTAAATTAAACAAAGGAGAAATTGTTATGAGAGATGTGTATGAAAGAATGGAAGCTGACCTTGTACTCAAAGGATTCAGCACAAAAACCCAAGCACAGTACCTGGGACAGCTAAAAAAGTTTTCAAATTATTTCTGTAAAACCCCGGAAGAACTGAATACGAATGAGATAAAAGAATATCTACATTATCTCCTGACAGAAAAGTCGCTTTCCCAAAGCTCGGTCAATTTAGTATATAGCGCTTTAAAATTTTTCTATAGTACCACACTTCAACAGGATTGGGAAATCAGGAAAATCCCCCGCACGAAACAAGTCCGCATATTGCCAACCGTTCTTGATATCGATGAAATTGAAGCTATTATTGCAGCAACACACAACAATAAGCATAAAGCGATACTTGCGCTCATCTATTCCGCAGGACTTCGTGTCTCTGAAGCAGCACATCTTGTACTGAACGATATTGACAGCAAGAGAATGCAGATCAGGATTCGAAATTCAAAAGGGCATAAAGACCGTTATTCAATTCTTTCCAGGGTCGCACTTGATCATTTAAAACAGTATTATCGCATCTATAGACCAACACAATGGCTTTTTGAAGGACAAATTCCAAATCGTCCAATCACTCCGAGAACAATTCAGATAGTGTTTCATCAGTGCAAAGAACGTGCTGGAATCAGAAAGCCGGCAACTGTCCATACATTACGTCACAGCTTTGCTACACATCTTTTGGAAAATGGTACAAGCCTGTATCACATTCAGCTTTTGCTGGGACACACGTCAATAAAAACAACTACCATATATCTCCATGTCGCACGGAAAGACCTTATCAACATTGTAAGCCCTCTGGACAGAAACCAACAGTAATCACACACTTCCATGCGAAAGAATTACAGTCCAGAGGTGCAGGATATTTTCGTTCAATTCGGTCATGCCTATCGCAGGTTGTATGGAAATTCAATGCCATACCGACACCTGCGTGCAATGCATGCCATCGAGATATGCCGTACTGCGTCTCTTGGTGGCCATGTGGAACGATGTGACACATGTAACAACATCCGGATAACATACAACTCTTGCCGCAATCGTCACTGCCCAAAGTGTCAGTTTCTCAGAAAGGAAAAATGGGTTGAAGACAGAATGCAAGACCTACTGCCGATACCGTACTTCCATGTTGTGTTCACCATACCGTACGAGCTCAATGCAATCACACTGAGGAACCAGAAAGTAGTGTACAACATTCTTTTTCGCAGCGCCGCCGAAACACTCAAAACACTTTCATGTGATCCTGTGTATTCATATGGCCGCATCGGTTTCATCTGTGTACTACATACATGGGGGCAAAATCTGATGGATCACCCCCATCTGCATTGCATTGTTACCGGCGGCGGATTGTCTGATGACGATACTACATGGATACCATGTAAAAAAGATTTTCTGTTCCCGGTGTCTGTCATGTCCAGGCTTTTCAGAGGGAAATTCCTCGCCTATCTTGTAGAGCATTACAAAAAAAGTGAGCTGAAATTTCCGGGAGCAATTATCACACTGCAACAACGCAGGATTTTCAATTCATTGATCAGTAAGCTGTACCGAAAGGAATGGGTCGTTTATTCAAAACCACCTTTCAAAAATCCTGAAACAGTATTCAGGTATCTCAGTCGTTATACTCACCGTATTGCCATTAGCAATCAGAGAATCATCAATGTATCAGAAGGCAAGGTTCATTTCCTGTGGCGTGATTACGCTGACGGGAATACTACCAAAGTGATGGTTCTTGATGCATATGAATTTATACGGCGATTTCTTCTTCACATCCTTCCGGAAAAATTTGTGAAAATCCGGTACTATGGCCTGTTTGGGAACAAAAACCATCGGGTTTCTATTGAAAAATGCCGCTCAATCCTTCATGTTCACAGAACACCCCGTGAAGTAAAACAGGAACAATGGCAGGAGCTGATGTTGCGAATTACAGGATTTAACGTCAGTTCGTGTCCCCTTTGTGAGCATGGAACAATGAAAATGGCCCACTCGCTGCCTTCTGTTCGTTGTAATGGACCACCGGCGGTTTCGAAATGAGTATACCAGCAATTACATATTTTCATCATGGTATACAGGTCATAGGTGACATGCGGTATATCTATGCTCACTGTACACCTGTAAACTGTATTTTTCATGCAGGTATATTTTATATATGCATTTTTACTTGCATTATTCTGCTATTTCTAATCCATAATCTTCAATATGCAAATCCGGCTCTTGCATATTCTTTCAGTGTAAGAATAAATCTTTAGAGAAAGTACTATGTAATTCCCATAGGGGTTCATTTTGAAACGAACCGCACCGCGGCTTCGTTCAACTCCTTGTATCTAATACTCATGAATCAGATACAAGGTTATTAGTTATATGCCATTGCCATTTACAAAAAAAAGGAGATTCGCAATGAAACTTAAAGACTTTATTCCGCCAATTCTTATTAAAATCATTAAGAGAGAGAGAGAGAGAGAGAGAGAGAGAATTCAAAAGCTATTCCGATGCATTAACTAATTGCACGTCAGATTCTTATCAAAATCTTGAACTATGCAATGTGATTGCTGAAAAAACAAAGAAGTACATCATAAAATTAAGAGACAAGCCATATAAATTAAATCCTACAAATGTTTTCCTTTTATCCGCTATCAATCAATATATATCTACATTCTCACCGAATAGTATTAATATTCTTGATTTTGGAGGCGCTTGTGGAGCACATTATTTTGAAATTAAACGATTTATACCAGATAGAATAAAATTAAACTGGTTAGTCATTGAAACAGAACAAATGGTATTATCTGCAAAAAATATGAAATTAGGCAATGACGAATTGAAGTTTTATGATTCCTTAGAATTGATCAATATTCCAATCGATATTATTCATAGCTCTGGGGCACTTCAATATGTACCAGATCCTTATGAATATTTAATAAAACTACTTAACTTCAATGCAAAATGGATATTTTTCAATAGAATGATGTTCAATGAAGATAATAGAGATATTATCACAGTACAAAAATCAAATTTATCAGCTAATGGCCCTGGACCTTTACCAGAAAAGTATAAGGATAAAATTTTGACATATCCACATACTACAATGTCATTTGAAAATTTTAATAACAAAATCGTGAAAAATTATAATTCTCAATGGGTTTTTGAAGAAACATCTGGAAGCTTTAATATAAATAATGAAAGAATTGTTGGAAAAGGTTTACTATATATTCAACAGTAAATGGCAACGGCATATAACAAAGCTTACCTGCGGCGCTCGGAGTACCTCGCTTGGGCTTCGCCACATTGCGCAAAAGGCCGCGCAACGTCAGGTAAGCAAGACGTTAGACGAAAAACCGCGCCAACTGGTTCGGAAGAGCCAACGTCCGTGCCGGCAAAGAGAAGACTCAAAATTCAGGAGGAGCAAATGATGACAAATAATAAATCTCAAAATCAACTAGATATTACCGAAGATATGAAAAATAAATGGCAGAATATTATAACTATTATGGCTAAAATATTAAATGTACCCGCTGGTCTTATCATGCGAATAGTTGATTCAGATATTACAGTTTTTCTTTCAAGTAAAACTGAAAATAATCCATATACACCCGGCGCCAAAGAGCACTTTGAAGATTCTGGATTGTATTGCGAAACAGTAATAAAAACCAATAAAATGCTCCTCGTCTCCAATGCTCTTTCTGATGAACACTGGAAAAATAATCCAGATGTCAAACTAAATATGATATCTTATTTGGGTTTTCCGATTACATTACCAGATAAAACACCCTTTGGTACTATATGCGTTCTTGATAATAAAGAGAATAAATATTCAGATTTATATAAAGATTTAATTGCCAGTTTTCGGGATACAATAGCAAGAGATATTGAATTGCTTTACAGTAATCATTCTCTTCATGAAAATAATTCAAAATTAAATACTCTCCTCGCAGAAAAAGAAACTATTCTCAAAGAAGTTCATCACCGTATAAAAAATAACATTGCTTCTATTGAAGGCCTATTGTCAATGCAGTCGCAATCTATCAGCAATTTCGAGGCCGTTTCCGCACTACAGGATGCATTGGGTCGTGTTAGCAGTATGCGGATTCTCTATGATAAACTGCTGATAACCGAAGAGTATGAAGATATTTCTGTTAAAAATTATTTAGAGAGTCTTATTGATGCAGTCGCTGTTTTATTCCCATACAAATTAAAAATTACAATCGATAAACAGATTTCCGACTTCAATCTTTCTTCAAAAAAGGTGACCCCTCTCGGTATTATTCTTAATGAGCTTCTCACAAACATTATGAAATATGCGTTTAAAGGGAGAGAATCTGGCTTGATAAATATCTCACTTTCAAGTATTAAAAATCTAGCAACTCTTACAATACAGGACAATGGCAATGGAATTTCCGAAGGTTTTGATATCAGTGAATCAAAAGGTTTTGGTCTCATGCTTGTTAAAATGCTCAGTGAACAATTAGGTGGAACATTTACTATTGAAAATTATCATGGGACAAGGAGTATTTTGAAATTTGAAATTTAATTTAATTACAATTGCCTCCGCCCGTCCGTGGGCTCCGGTACCTTGTTGCAGAAAGGCGCGGTTCATCGTCTAACAAAGGCTAAATCGCGGCGCCGGAGTACCGGCTTGGGCTGCGCCACATTGCGCAAAAAAGCCGCGCAACGTCGTTTAGCCAAGACGTTAAAAGAAATTGTCGGCCTCTCCTACTACGCATGGATAGGATGTTTGTTCGTATGAATTTCTGCTTCGTGTGATTTTAGGGTGGAGAGTAATCTGAAGCTGGTTGTTTTTCAGAAGTATTGATAGTGCAATCAGTTGG
>JAKPZU010000016.1 GCA_029559915.1 Bacillota bacterium | reverse complement strand
CAATACCATTTGTGCTCCAATCAACTGTATATAAAACAGAATTTCCATCAACCTGGGGTATCTGGGCTAATACTGATGAGTAAAGTTCAGAAGCATCCATTGTCTTTGCTGAATTCAAGTCACAAATGCAACTTTTTGGTTTAACAAATTTATAGAAAAATATTCATTTGGCGTTAAGTAATTTAATTTCTTTCTTGGACGATTGTTTAATATATCCTGAACCATCTCAACATCTTTATCTGTAATACATTCGAAAGATGAACCTTTCGGAAAGTATTGTCGAATCAATCCATTCGTGTTTTCATTAGCTCCGCGTTCCCAAGAATGATAAGGTCTGGCGAAGTAGAAATCAATGCCCAAGCCTTGACTTATTTTTTTATGTTCTGCAAATTCTTTTCCATTATCTCCAGTGATGGTATGTGTTAGTTCTTTATAAGGATGTAAAACTTCGATAGCTTTTTGTGCCAGTTCTTCAGCATTTTTCCCATTTAATTTTGCAATCCAAACCATACTACTCACTCTATCATTAATAGTCAATAAAGCTCCTTTATGATTCTGTCCTATCACAGTATCAATTTCTAAATCGCCAAGCCTTGTTTTCTCTTCAACAATAGCTGGTCTTTTCTCAATACCAACTCTATCCTTTATGATCCCCCTGGTATCTTTAGCATTACCACGTTTACGATATTTTCGTCCTTTTCGTCTTAAATGAGTGTGGAGATTACCACCTTCCTTTTTGTCAAACCAAACGTACTGATAGATGCGCTCCGTACTTACGCAAGTAATCCCTTTCAATTTTGTTCTTCCTACAATTTGTTCCGGACTGTAATCTTTGATTAACAATCCATCAACACACTGCTTAACATCTTCAGTAAATCGAATATGTTTGGGCTTATCTTTTTGTCTTTGATCATATTTACGCTGTGCTAAATCACTCTTGTAAATACCGCTGCGTTTATCGCAGTTTCGCTTCAACTCCCGACTTACAACAGACTTGTCTTTTCCTATGGCCAAGGCTATATCTTTCTGTTTATACTTTTGCCTTTTCATTACCGAAATTGTATACCTTTGCTCTACGGTTATGTGTTTCATTTTGCAACTTTTTTTGACGAGGACGGTGTAAAATAAACATTATCCATCAGGACAAGGGGAAAGAATCTTTCTTTCTCTTTTGTCTTGAAAAACAATTATTTACTTATCCTCTTAAAAAGTTGCATTAATTACTTGAATTTAGGAATCATTACTTGCAGCTTATATTGATGATGCAGAAAAATATGCAGCCAATGATACGGAAAATAAAATTATCAGGCATTGTCTCAAAGCGGGTTGGAAAAAAGCTGCTGAAGTGATTACATTTGAAGGCTTTGCAGGGAGCAGCTATAAATCGAGGGAGGCAGGAAACGCCCTGAGAACACTTCAAAAAGCTTTTCTGGTGGACTTAGTTTATCCGGCCGGAAGTAACGAACTGCCGGCTTTGCCAAATCTGAATAAAAGGCCGAAATTGTTTTGGCTTGATACTGGCCTGGTTAACTATTATTCAAAAATACAAACAGATGTTTTTTCCGTAAATGATATTAGCGATTTATGGCGCGGCAGGATTGCCGAACATATTACAGGGCAGGAATTGATTTGTAAAAATGAATCTGTCCTTGCTGAACTTATGTATTGGCGCCGAGATGTTCAGGGAAGTGATGCTGAAATTGATTTTCTTTACCAGTATGACACTAAACTCATACCTGTTGAAGTGAAAAGCGGCCATAACTCGAAATTAAAGTCACTTCATATATTTATGAATGATGCTCCTCACAATTTT
>JAKPZU010000385.1 GCA_029559915.1 Bacillota bacterium | reverse complement strand
CATAGTGTTGATCCGCTGGCGGAGAAAGGTATGCGCTGGAGCACATATACTTATGCACTAGATAATCCGGTGAGGTTTATTGATCCGGATGGGATGTGGGCTGCGCCAGAAGGTGAAGGTGCTGAAAGAGAAATAATTAATGATATTATTAATAGCCGGAAAGATTTTGACCGAAAAGAAAGAAAAGTAAGACCGGATATTATCATACCAGAAGCTCCTAACTTTGATCCTTTAGATTGTAACATTCCAAGAGTTCCTTCCTCATTAATAATTAACGATGATGGAAGCAGTGGTTATCATAAAAGGGTGGGTGACAAGAAAAAGGCAAAAGAAAAGAAGTCTGTTGATAAAAATAAGAAGACTGCATCAGTTACTGGCATCACGTTTCAACTTTATCTTCTTTCAATGCTTCAAAACGGGTTTTCTTTTTCAATTTCATCAGCATTCGCAACATTTACAACTGGAGTAGCAGGATTGTTGTTTTTTCAAGGAGATACTCGTTTTGATGAATCTCTTAATCCGAATCTGGAAGGAACTTCCACATCAAGAGGTATTCCATGGACTCCGAACTTAAATGGACCAGATAACAAAAAATATTTCAATGATGGACCAGGTGTTCCAGATTGGTTGAAGTGGATTGTCTGGCCAACTGCTGGATGGACAATTGGAAAAAAATTATATGACAATGTACCGAGACCCGATATCCAAGCCCCAAATCCTCAAGCCCCAACACCTAGTTTAGACCCTCAAGAATAGTGAGTTATTTTTTAAGCTGTTAATATAAAGTATGAAAATTTATAACTATTTAAGTTTGATTTCATTTTTCGGAATGTTACTAATAATAATTCAGACAATATTCTTTGAAAGATACTTTTCTGTAATGATTAACAGGTTCTTGTTATATTTACTAATTGCATTTTTCATCATTTTTCCAATTGTTGAAATCTTAAAAAAGAGAGCTAAAAAAGACCATGAAAACAAAAATTATTGATCGAATTCTAATTCTATCGGCCTATTATATCTTTAGAGTTGTTACAGTTTTCTTTGGAATAGTCTTTATAATCACCTTTGGTTGTTATGTTATTAAAGATCAAGTGCCAGAAATTATGGGTTATATCTTTTGGTTCAGTTTTGGAGCATTTGCCTTTGGCATAACTGTTAAAAAATCATTTTCATTTTTAGATAGAAAACATGGAGAAAAGGATGTGTTTTATTTCGATTTACTAGGAAAAAAGGATGGTAAGCACGAAGGATAGCGATATATAAAAATGTGATTTTAAAGTGTCGAATATTAATTATTTGATAGGTATGGAACCTTTATGGTTTAGATAAAAGGGTCAAATCTAAAGCATGCATTTTCAGGTAGAAAACTAAAAAAAGCGAATATGAAAATAGAGAGATTAGTTAGCTGGTTTTCAATAGAGGATGAAGCGTTTGTTGGCGAAATTGTGATTGACCAAATTGAACTTGACACGCTCAAGGATATTTTTAAACCTCATTCAAGCGATCCGCTGATGTATAATCCATATCTGATTAATGAAGAAATTGCAAAAAAACTTCAGCAGCATCTCCGCTTTGATTTTGATTTTGAAAAGTTTATTTACCAAGTGGATTGTTTTCAAGTGGATTCAATAAACAGCGTTCAAACAGATGCATAAATTCAACATCAAAGATAACCTGGGCGATGTTCGTTTTACATTTCAAGCCAGAGGCAGCAGCTACGGCCCGGGGGCTTTCACGCAAACCCAGGCCAGTGACTACTATCCTTTTGGTATGGCTCATACGGTGGAGATCAGCAGTGTAAAAAACGGCAAAGCAATGGAGGCCGTGCGTGTTGACCCCCGCGAAACCGACGACAGCAAGACCTTCACCCGCAGCAATGCCTACCTCTACAACGGCAAGGAAGAACAACCCATGCCGGGGAAGTGGTTGGATTACGGCGCAAGGTTTTATGATGCGCAGCTGGGGAGGTGGCATAGTGTTGATCCGCTGGCGGAAGAAAGAAGCTGGGTATCGTCTTTTAGTTATTGTCAAAATGATCCTATTAATAGGATTGACCCCGATGGGATGTATGATGATTGGGTCGAACGTGATAATAAAATCGTTTGGGATGAAAACATTACTAGCGCAACTGATAAAGATTTAAAATCTGGAGATAAATATTTAGGGAAAGAAGGATATAGTGTTAATGAAGCAACTGGACAAATTACTCATTATCAGGCAGATGGTACAAAACATGATTATACTCAAACGCTTTCAGCTTTAACAGTAACGCCTGATAATGCATATTCGACTGTAAACCCGTCCATGTCAACACATAACCAAACAGGATATATTTGGGATGATAGAGATTTAGATATTTGGAATAGATTGAAAAATAATGATAGCCCAATAGGCAGTGTTCTGAGGAGACAGGTTAGTACAGGAAGGTTTAATATATTAAGTGCTACAAATTATTGGAACACATACGGTCATACCTTAGGTAATTTAATGCTGTTCCAACAGTATTTTGATATGGTGAATGTTGTATCCTCCTATTCGGCAGCTAAACTGAATTCAAATGGAAGTTTTAATTTAAAACCAACTTATTCAAAACCAGCTATATCTACACAAAATAAATCAGCGTTAAATAATGGTTGGAACTCAACAAAACCTACATTCAATGAATTTAGATCAACGAATAAAGGATCTTTTAAAGGATATAAAGGTAGGGGGGAGAGTACAAAGGCAGCATGGGAAGCGTATAAACAATTATATGGAAATTAATGTGTGTTATTATGAATATAATCAGATATGTAATTATAATCCTTGTTCTATTTTTTGTAGGATTTAGATGTAGTGAAGATCAAAAAGAATACAAATATTGCATGGCTTATGTTTATAAGTCTCAGCCAATACATTGGGGGTATGGCTATTATAAATTAATGGTTTATTATGAATTTAATTATAATGGGAAAGAATACAAAGGAGAATATAAATTCAACGAATTGGCGCATATATATTCAAAGAAATTTAACGAAGGTGATAGCGTTTTAATTAAATTTCCTAAAGATGATATCACGAAAAGTACTGTTGTGAAATTAAAATACATAAAATCAAAAGACTATCATATAAATTAATATAATGAAGAAGATATTTGTTTTTTCAATTCTTTTTATTCATGTTTTTTGGGGTTATGCTCAGGTACTTCCAGAAAAGATATTAATGAAGAAAAATTATCTGGAAGTCAAACTATTTGATGCTGAAAATGGATTTTCATTGATAGAAAAATTTGCGATGTATCCCGATGGTAAAGAAGGTATAATTCAGCATATAGTTAATACTCTGAAATATCCTAGAAAAGCACAAGAAAAGAAAATTGAGGGAGAAGTTATAGTACAATACACCGTTGATATAGATGGCTCAATTACAAACGTAAAAGTAACCCAAAGTGTTCATGATTTGCTTGACAATGAAGCTATAAGGGTTATTAAACAAATGGAAAAATGGGAGCCGGCTTATCAAAGAGGTAATCCAGTAAAGAGTTTATATACCCAATTATTTCGTTTTAAACTATAATCGAAATCCTTGGATACTGCATATACTTTTTTGTAATATTTTTGTTTAAAATGTTTAAAAAAGCCTTGTCCTAATGTGCGGCCTGGTAATGTTTCATGCAGGCGGTTTTTTGGGATAATCGCAAACCTTCCCCCAAAGGTATCTTGTAAGCTTTGTTGAAAGCCATTAACTTTACAAAAAAATTCAGTATATGAACAAAGTTGAAGCAAATTGCCAGAAATTGAGAGGATTGGTTACGGAATGAAAGCGAAGCATTGATGTGGGAGACAATGATGTTGGAAGGGGAAACTTGTGAAAATGATTAGTATAGCCATCAAACACTTCCCACCATCACCGGGCAGGGTGCGTGAGCCTCGTGCGCCCCGCGGGCCGGCGGCTGGGTGAATAAAAAAACGACAGCAAATCCGGCAAGGCAGTGCCGCCCTCCATGCGGCGCTGTTTGTAAAATGCAATGCTGCAAAAATCCAATATTGAAACATCAGCTCCGCCAATCCAAACCGAAGAGCCAAACAGCAGCATTGCGTTTTACACTCCTTGCCTGGATTTGCGTTGTTTTTTTAGAGCGCGCTGACAGCTTGGGGCGCGCTTGATCTTTGGTACTTTCCATCAAGGGAAAGTACAAGAGGCTATAAATCGTAGGTAAAAGCAGGTATTCCGGGCAACAGGCAGTGAATCAAATCCGGCGATGGCGGTAAGTGTTACAATCTTTCGGAAACTTTTGAATGATGATAAACAACATCTTGTTTTTACTCGAACTAACTGTGGCTATACTGTCCTCAACCAAGCCAGCGACTAATTACTTTTGCTTTGCTATTACTTTGATGGCTGAAGTGCCTTTAATTGGGGATTCATAGAAAAATCTGTTATTCATTTGAAAAGATTGTCTTGATTTTTATATCTTTGATTCATGGATAGGCAAGAAAATACGCAAAAAATGATGGATCACTGGGTTTCAAGATCAGATAATGATTATGAAACAATGAATCATCTGATGCAATCGAAAGACTATCATTGGGCACTTTTTATTGGTCACTTAGTGATCGAGCGATTACTGAAAGCAGCCGTTGTAAAAAATACAGGTGATCATGCACCGTTGACCCATGACCTTAGACGACTTGCCAAAATTGCAGGCATTGAAGCAGATGAGGAACAAAAGTATTTTCTCGATGCGATCTCATCCTTTAACATCAATGCCAGATACGATGACTACAAACAGGATTTCTATAAGAAATGTACAAAGGATTACGCGCTCATGTGGATTGTAAACATTCAAAAACTCAGAGAATGGATAAAAACGAAGCTTTAGCAATTGCCAACAATTATATTTCAATCGTCAGCAAGCAAATTCCTGTTCAAAGCGCTTTTCTGTTTGGATCATATGCCAAAGGCAACAACCACGAAAGCAGTGATATTGACATTGCCCTGGTGTTTGATCAGGTGGAAGATATAATTGATCTACAGGTAAAACTCATGCAAATCCGATGGGATGATGTGTTGATGATAGAACCACATCCTTTCAGGCTTACAGACTTTAGTCCATCTAATCCCATCGTAGCCGAAATTTCTAAATATGGAATTCCGCTTACACTAGTGGCCGCATAAAGGTCTGGAAAAATCGATGAAGATGATGGTTTCGGTGCTATTCATAATCATTTCAACACCATGCAATACAACGAATTGGCGCAGTTGGAAACCTGCTGGTTTTCGTACTTTCTCTTGATAGAAAGTACCAAAGATCAAGGGATGAACAACGGGAATCTCCCCGCTCTCGCCAAACAGCGGAAATCTATGCAAGGTCCTGTAAAGCACAATGCTTTACCATCTTGCTTCAGCTGGGTTTGGCAGA
>JAKPZU010000357.1 GCA_029559915.1 Bacillota bacterium | reverse complement strand
TTTAGCCAGAAAGTTCTCGTGGTGCGGAAAAGCCAATGACATATACCGACCTGTTAGCAACCGTTTAGTTCTTTATAAACTTTTTTAAGCTTGATCTTTGATTATCTACCGTTGTAAGATTTAAAAAGTATATTCCATTTGTCAACTGTGATATGTCGATCTGCTCTGTGGATTCATTTATTAGACCATTATTGACTATTTGCCCACTTGAGTTAATTATTTGAAATCTTACTTGACTATCTAGATTATCTTGATCTTCAATTCTAATGTTTATTTGATCATGAGCTGGATTTGGATATATTTTACAGCTTAATACCTGTTTATCTGAAGATTTTGGTTTAATTATTATCCCTTTTGAATTGGGATTACCTTTAAGATTGAACGTGATTGACATGTGACACCAGAACTTCACAGGTTTGCCACCTTGTTTGCCAGGCTTCCAATTAGGCATATTTTTCAATACTCGAAGGCATTCATTATCGATGTCGCTTCTAACACCACACGTTATTACCGGATTGCAGACTTTGCCTTTTTCATCAATACCGAATCCAAGAATGACTCTCCCTTGGATGCTGTCTCTAATTGCTGATGTAGGGTAATAGATATTTTTCAGAAAGTAGCTTTTTATGTCTTCCCATCCATTCCCAAATTCAGGCATTTCTTCTGCTGAAGTAAAAATTTCTGTGTGTTGAAAAGCAGAATCTTTTGTTGTTTCTGCTTGGGATTCAATTAATATAGTACTAATCTCCTTTGGCTTTTGTTTGCAGGAAGTTGCCAACATGAAGATTAATAATAAGTTGAGTAAATTTTTCATATGTCTTAAAATGTTTGCTAACGTTCCCGTGGTAAGATTAGTTGGGGAGTTGTCTCCAGCACTGTCATCTCACGGTAAAAACAAAATTAAAGGTAGTAAAATTCCGTTTCTACATATCTGCCCCAATTAATTTTACCACGTGTTAGCATGCGTTAATTGTTTTTATTTATTAGATTCACAACAACCTTAGTCATCGTTTCCTTTTCTTCAGGCTTGCTCACTGCAATCATAAGCGTGAGTGCTACCAAGGCATTATCAGCAATTCTTTTATTTCCTAATTCATTGAATAGTATTCCATTTCTCTCAAGAAAATACAAAAACAAAAATGCTGCTATCCTCTTATTCCCATCAGAAAATGAATGATTCTTTGTAACAAAATACAATAAGTTTGCTGCTTTCTCCTCAATGCTTGGGTATAAATCAACTCCATCAAATGTTTGATATATTGTTGTTATTGAACTCTTAAATGATTTGTCCTTTTCATGCCCGAAAAGCTCACTATTTCCATAGGCTTTTTTGGCCAACTTAATCTGATTCTTAGCTTCTTCATAAGTTAAACGATAAGCTTCCTTTCCTGATGTATTATTTATTTCTAATTTTTGATAGTCGTATTGATCTAAAACATCAAGTGCATAAGCATAGTCAGAAATTATTTTCAACAAACCAATACTTTCATCGTTAGATAATGACTTATAATTCAACACCTCTCCAAGTATTTTAATGGAATTCTTAAGTTCTTTCAGATGCTCATTGTCTTGTGCTAAGCGTTTTTCGTTTATTGAAAAGCCTTTTATCAAGTACTCTTTCAACACTTTGTTTGCCCAGATTCTGAATTGAACTCCTCGCTTTGAGTTTACTCTGTAACCAACTGATATTATTGCATCTAGGTTGTATAATTTTAATCGTCTTCTGATATTTCTCTTACCCTCTTTTTGAACTACCGAGGATTCCTCGGTAGTTGACAATTCATCCAATTCTCCAGATTCAAAGATATTTTTTAGATGCAAGCCGATGGTGTCAGTATCCTTATCAAACAGTTCTGCCATTTGTCTTTGTGAAAGCCAAACCGTTTCATGTTCAAATTTCACCTGAACTTCTGCTTTTCCATCTTCTGATTGATATATTCGAATATCTGATTCTTTCATTTTGCTTTTTTATACAAAACTAGTAAAAGGAAACAATATCACTATGAATATCGGAAAGAATCTCTATGCGAAGCTGTCACGTCCTAAAATTAGTTGAAAGTTTTTAGTTAATAATTAGTTAAAGATATAAGCTTATTTTCATCAAGAGACATGTCTCTTGATGAAAATTTGTTTTTCCATTTTTTCGGTTTGAAATTTGGCTGTAAATGAGCCTGTTTCGGCGTTCTGTAACCGCAGCTCAAATGCGGTCTATGCCCGTTGTACACCGCGATGGACTCGTTCACCACACGCTTCGCCTGCTTGTAGTCGACGAACTCGTTCTCCAGATCGAACTCACCCTTAAGGATTCCATTCACCCTCTCTGCGAGGGCATTTTCATAGGGGTCATACCTACTGGTCATGCTGATTTGGATGTTATGATTGTCTAGCGTTTTCGTATACGCCGGTGTGCAGTACTGCAGCCCCCGGTCGGAGTGGTGGATGTGCTCTCTCTCGGGTTATTCTCGCCCGTTTATGGCCATTGTAAGCGCCTTTATGCTGCTCTCTGCCCGAAGGTTGTCCGCAAGCTCGTAGCCCATGATTCGCCTCGAAAATGCGTCCGGGACCAGCGGTTCAGGAATCATCCCACGAATAAGGCCAAAGCTAAAAAGGCCGACAAAAAGGTAAAAACT
This sequence comes from Bacillota bacterium, assembly GCA_029559915.1. Taxonomy (GTDB): domain Bacteria; phylum Bacillota_I; class Bacilli_A; order Izemoplasmatales; family Hujiaoplasmataceae; genus UBA2289. Next base: position 161 of record JAKPZU010000357.1, on the reverse strand, counting down.
ATTGCAGGACGCCTGGTGCGGGAGCTGGAGCGAAAGCTTCCACCAAATAGCCAGTACCAGGGTGATTTAGCCTTATTTTTACAAATCTTATCGCAGAAAAAGGACAGTAAAAATAAAATTTATTCCATCCACGAACCCGAAGTAGCGTGTATTTCAAAAGG
>JAKPZU010000354.1 GCA_029559915.1 Bacillota bacterium | reverse complement strand
CGACCGCCCCCCGAAACCCTAAATTGTGGTTAAATAAAATTCGCTCCACTTCAATCATTTCGAAATCCAATTCCATATATCAAATGAAAATAGTATTATCTTAAAATCTACAATCAAGTTCTCGAAAAGTATAGTAAAACTTGACTGTAATATGATGTATATTTTAATGATAAGGAATTACTCATATTTATAACATAATAACCTCTGTTATGCAAATAATTCACCTTGAACTTTCCCATTCAAACTTCTATTGTCCAGCAACTGGAGAAGTTATTGTTGTTGAATCCAATTCATACATGAATGAAGATGCAAAATCTCTCATGGGGTATTGGTTTAGCGAAGTTTTACAAGAGCCTCGTATTAATGATAAATCATTGAAAATTGATTGGGACGATTTTGTAAGAAAGATAGAAGAAGAAACTGATGGTGATGTACCAGATTATGAAGACCTTGAAAAGTTTCTACAGGAATACAGAAATCCAACATGGGTTGTCTTTGCTATTACTAATTCTGGAATTGGACATGGTTTTTATTCTAATACCCTATGGTTTGTAATTGATTTGGACACAAAAAAGCCATCAAAAGCAAAAAATAAAGATGTTTAACAAAATGTATTAATGTTTCAACTTCAGAACCTCAATACAATGCAAATCCCACAAATCAATTCTTACTTGAATTATTAACATTGGATAGCAATTCAGAATGCGCATTTGGAAGGTTGTTTTTGTTATGTTCATCCTCATGCTGCTTTTTTGAAGATAGTCTTTCTTTAAGTTCCTTCACATTACTGAGCATAAGTTCATCAATGATTGTCCCGTAGGAATCCAATGTCACTTTGATGCTATTGTGCCCCAGAATCTTTGACAGTACCCCAATATTCATCCCATTTGTAAGGGCAACGGTGGTGGCGAATGTTTTTCGGGCAAGATGTGTCACCAGTGGTTTACTCTTGGGGATGCCAGCGATATCACCAATCTCCTTCAGGTAAGCGTTGAATTTGACATTTGAGGGAACGGGTAGGCATTTACCCCGTTTTAGGCAGATAGGATGGTTCTTGTATTTTTCAATTATTTCCAATGCACGGGGGAAGAGGGGAACTTGGTACTCTTTTTTTGTTTTCCTACGGTGGATATTCAACCATAGTTCTCCGTCCATCCCCGTTGTGATGCAATCAGGGGTCAGGGACTCTGACTCCGCATATGCAAGACCAGTGTAACAGGCAAAAATGAAAATATCCCTGATGATGTTCAGGCGTTCCACCTTGAAATCACACTGGTCAATTCGGTCGAGTTCTGCTTGGGTGAGGTACTGAATTTTCTTCTTCGGCAGTTTTATCTTGTAGTTCTCAAACGGGTATTTCTCCAGATAACCCTTGTGCATGGCTTGATGGATGACACGGGTAAATCGTTGG
>JAKPZU010000352.1 GCA_029559915.1 Bacillota bacterium | reverse complement strand
TTCTGATATTTATGTTGATAGCGAAAGTAATGGCGAGGTAGGATCATTGGTAATCAAGGATCGTACAGAACTCTCTGAAGACGGACTTTTATCAGTCATCCTTACCATTTCTCAAGCCAATTATGAAGTTATGTGCACGCCTAACATCATCTCAAGAGGGTTCATCTATCTCGAAGAAAACGATAAAATAACCAAGGATATGCAAGAAATAATTCTTGACGTTACCGAAAAGTATTTGAATCCAAAACACAAGTTGAACATGAACGGCATGAAAAATGAAATCATTAAAAACTTGCGTAAATATATCCTGGAAGAAACCAGAAGAGAACCGATGATTATGCCAGTTATTATGGTATTATAAAAAAATTGACGAGAAATCGTCAATTTTTTATTCGAATATAACTGTTTTCTTATTATTGCAAACATCCTTGAAGGCATAGAAGATATCTTTAGTGATGGTGGCGTCTTCCAAAGCGTCATGTTTTTGGTGATTCAGATCGATGGTTTCAGAATAGATGTTGTAAGCGTTGAATAAGCCAATATCATTCTTTAATCCATAATAATTTTTATGCATGCTCAATAAATCAATGAATTGCATCGACTTGGTAAAATTACTCAAGCGATGGATTTTGTTTAATTTATTGAGTTCCAACTGGTCATTCTTACCCCAGACATAAACTATCGGGGAGTATTTTTTCTGAATTTCCATGATTTTTTTGTGTAAAAACTCATAGGAGTTGCCGCCGTCGACATCACTTTGTTCTATATGCAGGAATTTCTTTGTCCTAATCGATAGTTCCGGAAACAACTTTGGTTTGATGTAACTGCTGAACTCTTCCAAAATATGGCCTGATTCATCTGTCAGGATATAACCGGCCTGAATTATTTCGGAAACGAAATCCTGAAAATTATTGTATGGCGGCATACTCATTTCAAAGTCGATGAATAAACGATTGCGGTTCAGATTGATAAGGGATTTGATTCCGCTTTTTATCATTGAAATGTCATAGTAAATTGTTGGTTTGTTTTTATTTGGTGCCAGCAACTTATCGATTGCGACGATATTTCTGACCACATGGCCGCGATATAAACGTGATTGATCCTTGACAATCATAAAAATGAAGATTCCCGGTTGAAAATATTGCATGAACAGTTTGAACATACTTTTGCTCATATAATAAAAATCAACTTTTTTTCTTCCCTTGATGGCAATTAATCGTTTCGATTCAAGAACTCCATGCAACATTCCATAGATGTAGTTTTCCATCATGCATCACTCCGTAAATATTTATTTCTCCTGAAAACTTTGTAAAGCCATATAGATATTGTCAATCGCTTCCTCGGAGATCTTAAGCATTTTCAGTTCCTCGCGAGGAGCGTTTTTAATATTATCAAGAGTTTTGTACTTTTTCAATAGTTTGTTTTTGGTTACTTCTCCGACTTTGGGAATCGTATCCAGAATAGAACCATAGATTGCTTTTGACGCAACATTCCTTTGAAAAGAAATCGCAAAGCGATGAACTTCTTCTTGCATTTTATAAAGCAAGGAGTAAAGATTGCTGCTCTTATCAAGAAGTATTTCGTCTTCGCTATCATTAATGATGGCTTCGGTTTTATGACGGTCATTTTTCTTTAGACCAATCAAAGGAATCTGTAAGTTCAAATCACTCAAAACGGCTTTCCCGGCTCTGAGTTGAATGAGGCCGCCATCGACAATGATTAAATCCGGTTTATCCAAACCTTCCATCAAAACAGCTTGATATCTCCGATAAAGCACTTCCTTCATCATCGCATAATCATCTGCAGTTTCAATTGTCTTTATTTTGTATTTTCGATATTCATTCTTATCTGGCAAGCCGTTGGTGAAGACAACCATAGCTGATACTTTGTTGCTTCCGGAAGTATGCGAGTTATCAAAAATATCAATTCTTTTGATGCTGTCAATCGCTAAAATCTCTTCCAATTCTTTTAAGGCGATGATGGTCTTGTTTTCCTTATTCAAGAAAACAGGCAAATTGTTGTTCATATGGGAGGTGGCGTTTTCTAGAGCCATTTCCAACAACCTGACCTTTCTTCCTCGTTGAGGTTCAACGATGATATCACCGAAAATTTCCTTGAAGAGTTCATAGTTATAACCATAAGGTAATATCAATTCTTTAGGCAGTGGATTGGTTTCATAGAATTGAGCTAAATATGTCAACAGAACTTCTTCTACAGCTCCATAGTAAGCAAAAATCTTGGATTTGGAAAAAAGAAGTTTGCCGTTTCTCATGAAAAGAATATTGATGGAAATATAGTTGTCATAGGTAAGAAAATTGACAATATCACGATCAAGATTATCATTGAAAATAACCTGTTGTTGCTCAGTCGTTTTCTTGATGGCAATAATTAAATCTTTATATTCTTGAGCTTTTTCGAATTCCAGCATTTCTGCGTGTTTATTCATTTTAAAACTATAATCATCAATAAATTCTTTGGTATTGCCCATCAGAAAACTTCTGACTTTCTTAATCAAATCTTTATAGGTTTCCTCAGTTACTAAAAATTCACATGGTCCAAGGCATTGTTTGATGTGATAATACAAACAGACTTTTTTAGGAAATTTTGAGCATTTCCTGAAGGGAAAAATCGTATCCAATAATTTCACGGTCTCATTGGCGTAAAATGCATTCGGATAGGGGCCGAAGATATTACCCTTTTTTCCTTTTATGTCTCTCGTGGTTCTGATTATGGGATGACGTTCATTGGTTACTTCTATGTAGGGATAAGTGCTATCCGAAGTCAAACGAATGTTGTATTTTGGTAAAAGTTTTTTTATTTGTCCCAGTTCCAAGAGAAAAGCTTCTTTCTCGTTGGAGGTGATGATAAAGGTCAAATCATCGATATCCTTAACCAATCGTGTTGTTTTTTCATCGTGGACACCAACAAAATAAGAACTCACTCTTCTTTTTAAGTTCTTGGCTTTACCTACATATATAATTTTACCCGTTTTATCAAGCATTTGATAAGTTCCCGGTTTTTCCGGTAGGGCTTTTAGTTTTGCATTAATTTTTTCGTTCATATCACTTTTTAATTATATCAAATTGAGGTTAGACATGCAATTAAAACAAAGGCTGTAAGAATAAATCGTTCTTACAGCCTAAAAGTTTATGATTATTTAATTGTTTTAATCAAACTGTCAATCCTTTGACCCTTATTATAAGAATCATCATATTTAAAGATTAAAGCTGGAACTTTTCTCATCTTGACTCTCTGCGCTATCATATTTTTGATAAAACCATTGGCTCTATCCAAAGCTTGTTGGGTTTTGTCCAAAGTTTTTTGGTCACCAAAAACTGTGTAATAGACATACATATAAGATAATTCATTGGTGATTTTAACACCTGTTATGGTGATAAATCCCAAATCATCCTTGACTTCATTGTGTATTATATCAGCTACTACTCGTTGAACATCGGTTTCTAAATGACTTACCTTTGCCATTATTCCACCTCTTTCATCATATAGACTTCTATTACGTCACCAATCTTGACGTCATTGTAGTTTTCCAAAGTAAGACCACAGTCATAACCTTGTTTAACTTCTTTGACATCGTCTTTAAAACGTTTTAATGATCCAAGTTTACCTTCAAAAATGATTTTGCCGTCACGAACCAATTTGATGATTGAATTCTTGCGAATGACACCGCTGGTTACCATGCAGCCGGCAATCGTACCGATTTTTGAGACATTGAAAGTTTCCCTGACTTCAACTTCGCCGATGACGCTTTGTTCAAAGACTGGATCAAGCAAACCTTTCATTGCCGCTTCAATATCATCCAAGGCTTCATAAATTACGCGGTAAGTCCTGATTTCAACTGACTTTTCTTCAGCTAGTTCCCTTACCGTACTTGGCGTACCTACACCAAAACCGATAATGATTGCTTCTGAAGCTTCTGCCAATAAAACATCCGTATCGGTTATTGCGCCAACACCGGTTCTTACGATATCAATTGAAGTACCTTCAACTGATATTTTGTTGATGGAACCCTTGAAAGCTTCGATAGAACCTTGAACGTCAGCTTTTATGATTAGCTTAAGTTCTTTCAATTTGCCTTCCGCACGATTGAAGAAATCCTCCAATGATACGGCTTGTTTGGTTGAATGTTGTTTATCAAATTGTCTTTGCGCTCTTTCAGTCGCAATGTCCTTAACAGATTTTTCTTCATTGAAGACCTTGAATGGATCCCCAGCACTTGGAACATCCGCTAATCCGATTATTTCCACGGCTTGTCCAGGCAATGCTTCCTCAATCATTTGTCCCAAATCATTGGCCATAGCCCTGACCTTACCATAGGTCGAGCCAGCAACGAAACTGTCAGAAACTCTCAAGGTTCCATTATCAACAAGGATGGTTGCTACTGGACCTTTACCTTTATCAAGTTTGGCTTCAATCACTGTTCCTACTGCCGGTTTCTTTGGATTGGCCTTTAAATCCAACATTTCTGCGACCAATTGAATTGTGTCAAGCAAATTATCAATTCCCGTACCCTTAAGCGCAGAAATCAGGCAATATGGCGTTTCACCGCCCCAATCATCCGGCAATAAATCTAGATCAGCTAGTTCTTGTTTTACTCGATCGGGATTCGCTTGTGGTTTATCCATTTTATTAACAGCGACGATAATTGAACATTTTGACGCTTTTGCATGGTCGATTGCTTCTCTTGTTTGTGGCATGACACCATCATCAGCCGCAACGACTAAAACGACGATATCGGTGATTCTCGCACCACGAGCACGCATTTCCGTGAACGCCGCATGTCCCGGAGTATCGATGAAAGTAATTTTTTGACCATTCTTTTCAACTTGGTAAGCACCTATGTGTTGGGTAATGCCACCGGCCTCGGAATCAACGACTCTGGCATTACGGATATTATCCAAAAGTGTAGTTTTACCATGATCCACGTGACCCATGATGGTCACAACTGGTGGACGGTTAACAAGATCTTCTGGCTTATCGAAATCTTCCATTTCATCAAATCTTGTTACATCGGTAATGACTTCATCTTTAAATTCAAGATTATACTCCATAGCTAACAATTCAGCGTTTTCACGACTGATTTCTTGATTTTGCGTTGCCATGACTCTTAAAAACATTAGTTTTTTAATAATCTCGGTAACTGGCTTATCCATTTCCTCAGCCAGTTCCAAAACCGTCATGCCTTGTTTATAAATCACTGTAGTTTTGGTTGGTCGCAATGATTTCTTTTTCTTGTTGATCAGATTATTTTCTTTTTCAATATAATCTTCTCTATTTTTGTTGAATTTTTTCTTGGCAATATATTTTGACATATGACCACCTCTTCCTTACATATTTTTTAATTCCTTCATTTTATCAGCGAATTTTTTATCGATGACAGTCACTACTTTACGGTTATTCTTACCGATAGCCTTACTTAATTCTTCGGTAGAAAAACTATCGATAACTTCGACTTCGTAAAATAATGATTTATCTTTTATTCGCTTAGTTGTATTGACTCCAGCATCGCTGGCTAAAAACACTAATTTCGCTTGTTTTGCTTTAATCTGTTCCAATGAGAATGCTTCTCCGGAAACAATTTTCTTGGCTTTTTGACATAAGCCCAAGAAACTCAATATCTGCTCTTTATTCATCTGCTAAACCTTGTAAAAGTTCGTCATAAACACTTTCCGGTATTTCAATCTCCAAATGTTTTTTCAAGACGTTTGTCTTTTTGGCTTTATTGATGACTTCTTTGTTTTTTGATAGATAAACACCTCTGCCGTTTGCCTTTCCCGTTTTATCATAGATGACCTGACCTTCAGGCGTTCTGACAACACGCATCAATTGTCTTTTTTCGAATCTTTCGCCAGTGACCACGCACTTACGTAAAGGGATTTTCTTGGTTTTCATGTTTATCACCACCTTCAATTAAAATTTTATACCTTGTTCCAAAGCATCTGCTTCAGGTTTGATGTCAATCTTCCAGCCGCATGATTGAACTGCAAGACGAGCATTTTGACCCTTTTTACCAATAGCAAGCGATAATTGATCGTCTGGAACAATTGCTAAAGCTGATCTATCCTTGACATCAAGGATGACTGCGATGGTTTTTGCTGGTTGAATCGAATTGGAAATCAATTCTTTTGGATCGTCACTGTATTTGTAAATATCCATTTTCTCACCGTTCAAGGCATCGATAACGCTTTTGATTCTCACGCCATTTCTACCTAAACAAGCTCCCACAGGATCAACATCCGGGTTATTGGTCGCTACGCAAACCTTACATCTGTCACCAGGATCTCTTGCCAAACCGATAATCTCAATAACGCCGTCTTTCAATTCAGGAATTGCGTTTTCCATCAAGCGCTTAACTAAGTTTCTATCAGTTCTTGAAACATAAACCTTTGGTCCTTTAGTAGTTTCTTCAACTTTAGTGATATAGACGCTCAAACGATTTCCTAAAAACAAGTCGCTTACTAATAAATCACGAGCCGGTATAGAAGTTTCTGTCTCTTTACCTAAATACAAAGTTACAAATTCATCACTGATTTGCACGATTTCCGCACTGATCATTTCGCCAACTTTATTGGTGAAATACTCAAGGTTTCTTTCTCTTTCTAATTGTTTCAAACCTTGTGTCAACATTTGTTTAGCAGTTGAAGCTGCTAAACGACCAAAGTTCTTTGGTGTGATTTTCTCTTCGATGATATCGCCAACCCTGACATTTTTCTTTAATTCTCTGGCTTCTTCCAAAGAAATTTGCGTGCCCGGCTCAGCTTCCGGATCAACCTGCGCCACTACTAAAGATCTCGCGACCAAAGTAATCTCCGCTCTTTCTTCATTAAAGACCACTTCAGCGTTGACTTTACCGTTGTAAGCTTTCTTATAAGCGTTTATCAAGCCTCTACCGAAAACTTCCAATATTTTTTCTTTTGGTATGTCTCTTTCCTCTGATAATACTTCTAAAGCTTTAAAAAATTCTTTACTTGTCATTTTATTCTCCTAAAACTTGATGGCTAATCTTATCAGATTAACATCAATATAATTTATCGCTACTCTTTTGTTTTTTCCTGCAATCAAAGTCAGTACTTCACCATTGAAATCAACTAACTTTCCTTCTAATTTTTGTTCATATGTTTCCAGATAAACATAACGATTGATAGCTTTTTTGACCGCTTCAATACTTCTCAATTCTTTTTCTGCGCCCGGGGAGGAAACCTCCAGCAGATATTCGCCTTCAATCGGGTCCAACTTGTCGATGAAAGGATTGATGAGATGGGTTGCTTCAACTACATCTTCCATGTTGATTCCCTCTAGATTGTCAATATAGATTCTCAGGATTGAGTCCCTCTTGTCCTTGATGAACTCAACACCATATAGTTCAAATCTTGTGGTCTTCAAGAAACCATTCAATTCATCTTTCAATTTGTCTAAATTCATAATCTCATTCCTTTCATTAAAAAGAGAGGGCACGACCCTCTCCGTTAATTCTTATGCAAAAACATTATAACATAATGTCAAAATCATTTCAAGGAAAATATCCACATCTTGAACATCAAACTTCAAGTTATTTCTTGGTTTTGACGTTGATGACTATATCTTGATATTCTTCGTGTTTTTTAAACCAACTTATGGCATAAGGACATTTAGCTACAATTTTCAAGTTTTTGGCCTTGATGAAATTGTAAGCTTCAAGCATCAAATTGGAAGCTATGCCTTGTCCACGCAAACTCTCGTCGACATAGACATGGTTGATATCAACTCTTAGGTCATCACGTGCCGGGAAAGTTACCTCCGCCAATAATAACCCAGATTCGTCTTTTGCATAAATTCGATTGTTGTCATAAATAAAATTCATAATCATAAACTCCTTTTGGATAATTCATATAAGATAATGCTGCCGGCTACACCAACATTCAATGATTCCATATTACTCATCTTCAGTTTGAAGCTATTATTGACTTTGTCAAGAATTTCCTGGGAAACTCCGCTTCCTTCATTCCCCAATATTATCGCAATCTTTTTTGCCGTGATTTTCATTTCGTCAAGATATCTTTGACTTTTTAAATCGGTTGCGTAGATATCAAAATCCGGATGGTTATCAATAAAGCCCATAATTTCGCTACTGATTAAATTGACCTTGAACAACGCTCCTTGTGTACTCCTGATGACTTTATCATTATAGAAGTCAACGGAATTTTCCGCGATAATGGTATCGAATCCGAAGGCTGCACACGATCTGATTAAAGTTCCGATATTTCCCGGATCTTGGACATTATCCAGGATTAACACTTTATTGCCTATTTCCATCTTTTCTGGTTTCTTGCAGATTGCGACAATACCCTGATTTTGTACCACATCGCTTAAACTTTCCATAACTATAGCACTGACTTGATACTTTTCAACGCCTTCAATTTCACAGGATTCCACATAGAAAACTCTTTCGACCAAGCCCTTGATTAGAGCTTCATTTACAAGGTGATATCCATCCAAAATAAACTTTCCCATTAGGGAACGATATTTCTTTTGTTTTAATTTTACCGCTTCTTTAATTAACGGATTTGCCTTGGATGTAATAATCGTTTCATTCAATTTGTTTCACCTCGAGAGTTCCTTACCTCTTATATTTTACATTATTTGTCCGATAAATTCATTAGATATGCAAAAAAAGTGAGCGAAAATCGCTCACTTGATTTCTTTGCAATATTATTTAATCCAAAGCACCTGAAGCAACAGGTTCTTCTGTATAGTAATAGTCTTGATAGTAAGTTTCGTTCAATACGACTTTGTCGACAAAATTGAATCCGTCATTCATATTGAATACTTGAATTTGCGAATATGACAAGGTATAAATGTAATTGTCAATCATTACCGCTTTTTCGATGGAATCAAAATAATTATCGGTTTCATGTTCCAACTGCGCTACCATTTCCAAATCACCTGAGTGGTAAACTTTGAAGACAAACATCGATTGAGAGTAGCGAGAATAATTGTTATAGTATGCTGAAACAGGAATCGCGACATAAGTAAAGTCCGCATCTTCAGGGGTAAAGGACATGAAATATTTGTGGTTGTAAGTTACAGCTGTATAAGAGTATTCGCCTTCGACAAGATAAGTTTCAAGGTTCACCGGTAAGTCGTCGCTGGTATCATAAAGTGCTACCTTAACTCCAGTAAAGAAGGTTTGATTATACTCATTTGTTTCAGCTTGTCTGCCGACGCCAACCATTAAATTATCAGTAATTTCATGAAGATAGTCGCTTACGCCTTCTTCATAATGTTCGCCCAATATCTTTGGTTCAGCTGGATTGGAAAGATCCAATTTATATAGTGGATCGGTGTTGACGAAGGTAACAACATAAGCGATATCACCAGAGAATCTGACTGAGTAAATTCTTTCACCCGGTTTTCCAAGGCCAGTGAGGGAAGATACAAAGGTCATTTCATCATCACTTGTAGCGTCTAGAATAATAAGATTGTTCGCAAACACCATACCTTGATTGGTGTAATCATAATCGGTAACGGCAATTCTGAAGTTTCCTTCATGTTCATCCATTGAGAATTGATTTAGCGGATTGCCTTCAATTTCAGCGAAAGCCTTATAAACCAGTTCATTGTCTTCGATGGCAAATCTGAGAATGAATGTCTTGTCATCGTAAGTTTGGGTTTCATAATCGTAATTGAAACGATATACTGTTGCATAAAGGTTGTTCGTGCTCATGTATACTTGGTAAATGCTGCCCAAATAAGCTTTGACATTGGCTTCTTCTTCAGTGTCAACGGCAATTGAAGCCAATAATAAATAGGAAAAATCATTGCTGTCATTCGGCATGAAATAAATGCGGTTTGCCGGCAATAATTCCATTTCATCGCTTCTTACCGAGTCAAGATATTTAGGAATGAAATTATCTTCTTCGTAATAATATCTGATTGTATAGTTGTTCATGATTAAATATAAAGTTCCGTCAATCATTCTTGAACTGGTAATATATGAAGAATCAAAATCAAGTTCACGAGCGACTTCAACGTTATCAATGTCGCTCTTGTCAAAAACCACTACTTTAGTGCCATATTCATATGTGTAATAGTAGTAAGGATAGTAATATGGTTCTTTTACATCATCACCATCTTCTGAAGGTGCTGAATCAGTCGTTTTGTCTTCTGGTTCTTCAATCAAGAAATAACGATAATAACTGCCAATCAAGACTACCTTATCATTGTAAAGATATAATCCTGACCAATAATTGGCTTCATCTGTGTAAGTAAATTTAATTTCTAAGGTTTCTGCATCAACGATAAAGAACTTATCACCGGAAGTAATGTAAATATAATAACCGTCCGTAAGGATTGTATCAGCTTCTTCGACGCCTTCCACTTGGTTGTTGGTCTTAGAATAATCTCTTTCTCCATCAGTGAAGTTAACCGAACCTTCAGCCGCATCCATTTCTGGTGCGCCTGTTACGGCAGTGCTGGAGAAAAGATACCATCTTTCACCGCTTTTTTGCTTGTAAAACGATTTTAAATAACTTTCCAATTGCGAATACGAAGCAAAAGCACCAACATTGTCACCGGTAGGAGTTGCGGTAGTTGTTGATGGGGTTGCTTGACAGGAAATAAAAACTATAGCTAGAAAAACCAAGACGAATGTCATCACAAATCTTTTCATTATTAATCCTCCCCTTCTTTCATTTAAATAAACAAATAAGCAGAGTGTTTTCTTGGAAATTATTTCGTTAATCTCAAAAATTCTTCGATGTCTTCTTTTAATAATTCCAAAGAACTGGACCAGAACTCTTTTTTAGTAACATCGATATTCATCAGTTTTGCAGTATCTTCAACTGTACTCTTGCCAGTTGCTCTAAGAAGGTTATCATAGTTGGCCACAAATAATTCCTTGTTTTCCAAATATTTTGAATATAAACCCTTGGCGAATAAAAGACCAAAAGTATATGGGTAGTTGTAATAACTTAGGCCGCCAGAGTAATAATGCGGTTTGCAAACCCACATGTATGGATGAAGATAATTGGAATCCAAGCCGTCACCATAAGTGGCTTTTTGGGCTGAAAGCATCAATTCACTCAATTCATTTGCATCAAAAACCGTTTTTTCCCGTCCTTCAAAAACTCCTCTTTCAAAGATAAAACGGGACATGATGTCAATCACTACTTGTGTGTAACTTTGAATTGCCGATTCCAACAAGAAGATTTTTTCATCCTTATCAGTTGCGTCTTTTAAAGCTGCTTTATTGACTATAGTTTCGCAGAAGGTTGAAGCCGTCTCGGCAACAGGCATGGTGTAAGAGCCATTTAACGGGCTTTCCTTGAATATAACCTCACCATGGTATGCATGACCAAGTTCATGTGCTAAAGTAATCATGTCGCCAAAGGCACCGGTAAAGTTTGTCATGATTCTTGATTCTTTAATGGAATCGATATTGGAACAGAAGGCTCCGCCTCTTTTTCCAGGTCTTGGAGTATAATCAATCCAGTTTTCCTCAAAAGCTTTTTTTGCCATTAGATATAGGGGTTCGGAAAAAGTCCTGAAATTCTTCAAGATGTATTCATTAGCTTCCTCTATAGTGAATCTCTTGTTGACTGAACCCATCGGTGCGAATAGATCATAAAATGGCAATCCATTCTTATGTCCCAAAAGTTCAGCCTTACGTTTCAAATAACTCCTGAATATTCCGTAATAATCCTTAACTGCTTCTTGCATCGCATTCAATGTCGCTTCGGAAATACGGCTGTTGAATAACGCTTGATCCAAAGGACTCTTGAAACCTCTGGCTGAAGATAAAGTATTGACTTCACCCTTGATGGAGTTCAAGGCAGCGGCTACTGCCTTGTCAATCTTCTTGTAAGCTTTCAACTCCGCTTCATAAGCGCTTTTTCTTACCGTTGGCGAGGCATCATCAGCCAAGTTTCTCACCTCAGAGAGCGTGATGATTTTTGATTCATATTCAACTTCCAGCGTTGAGGTGAGAAGCGACTGTAAAGTTCCCCAAGCACTTGATCCGGTTTGTCTTAATTTAGCGACCATCATTTCCAAATCATCGCTTAACATATGTGATGCTTTCGCTTTGGTTTCTTGAAGATAAAAAGCATGTTCCTTCAAGAATGCATTGTTTTCAATATCGTTTTCCAAGAAAGGATAATTAGCCAGCCACTTGTTGAAAACGGTGTTTACTTTGGTTAATTCCGTCATCTTTCTCCTTAAAATGCTTGTCATTTTTACAGCCTGTGGATTTGTGCTTTCCACTGATTCTGTAAGTCCTGCAAAGCTATAGACTCTGCCAATCAAATGATCAAACTCAATTTCATAATTCATGAATCGAAGTAATTTGTTTAGCTTGTCATCATAATTATTCAACTCTTCGATTTGGCCATTGATTTCTTGAATCATTAAATCAATTTTTGTTAAATCCTCTTGATATTTAGGATCGTCAAATCCTAAATACAATTTGTCTAAACTCCACTTTTTCATTTTAATCCTCCTGATTTATTGTAGTCTTCTATGGTCATGCAATAGATTTTGCTTCGTTTTATCCCGTAGTCTCTGCTTTCATAATCATAGTCATTAAGATAATGAAAGTTGAACTTGTTTATCAACTTTTTTGATCGATCATTTTCCAGAAAATGACCTACATATATTTTTTCGAGGTTCAATTCGTTGAAGGCATAATCGAGAACCGCTTTTACAGCTTCAAACATATACCCTTGGCCTTCATAAAAAGTAGAAAGCACATACCCCAACTCATATACTTCACCATATTCACCCAACTTTGTTTGATGTAATCCGACTGAACCGATTACTTTATTTTCGCTTTTCAAGCAAAGGGCATAAACATCATTGCCGGCTATAAAATGGTTTAGTATTTTTTGTGAATGTTCAAGACTTGGGTGTGGCATCCAACCAGCTTTGGGGCCGACCGTATCCAATTTCCCATAAGCATACAAGTCTTCCAAATCCCTATTGACGAATTTTCTTAAAATCAATCTATCCGTTTCAATTGTTTTCACTTTTGAATATCTCACCCACACTGAACCCCTTGTCGATAATGTTCAGCGGCTTTCTTTCATTGATTTCTACTGTGATGGTTTCCTTTATTGCGATTTTCAAGAATTTTTGATAATCGAAAGCTTTTTCGAAAATTTCTGCTCTTTCACTGGTTGGTTTGATTACCGGCCGTTTGGGAACATAAACCGTACAACAATCGGAAAAAGGTCGACTGGAAATAGGATAAGTTTTTATCTTCTTGGCAATTTTTATGATATCGCTTTTGTCCATTGTCGATAGTGGTCGGATAACCAAAGAGCTAACGACTGCTTGAACCGTAATCAAACTTTCCAAGGTTTGTGAAGCTACCTGCCCGATTGAATCTCCGGTGACGATTGCCTTACAACTGTTCTTTTTTGCCAAGATTTCTGCCAATCGATACATCATTCTTCTCATGATGGTTATGATGTAACTCTCCGGAACCTCCTTTAAAATCATCTCATGAATTTCTCTAAAAGGAACCAAGTGCAATTTAATCTTGGAGCTTGGAGCGTAGCGCGATAACACCGTTACCAAATCAATTACTTTCTGAACCGATTCTACTGGTGTGAGTGGTGAACTTTCAAAATGTACACATTCGATTTCAAGACCAGTATTCATCGTTAAATATCCAGCTACAGGTGAATCGATACCGCCGCTTACAAGCAGCATTGCCCTTCCACCGGTTGAAGTTGGAAAACCGCCCATTCCCGGTATTTTTTTTGTATAGATATAAGTACCGTCCAAGCGGGTTTCAATATTAAGTGTTGTTTCGGGATGCTTGACATCAACGACAAGATTCTCAACTGCCCGCAAAACTTTTTTTGAAACCAAATTCGATATTTCAAAGGATTTGAGGCTTATCGATTTATCGGCTCTTTTGGTTTCAACTTTAAAAGTTGTTTTTGCATGCACTTCATGTTTTAAGAGTGCAATTGATTTATCCGCAATTTCATCCAAATCATAAGCGCATTTGACTGTTTTACTATAAGAAGATAACCCGGAAATGAAATTCAATCTTTCGATGACATCCATGGGATCAGTATCATTCAATTTAATGAAGACCAGATCATGTTGAAATTCTATCTCCACATTCAAACCATACATTTTGTGAGCTATCTGATTATTGATGTTATGACGAAAGATATGTTGATTCTTTCCTTTAAGAATTAAATCTCCGTATCTGACCATTATATATTCGTACATTCATATCACGTCCATTCATAATTATTTTATCATAGATGTTGTGTTTTACGGAAAGTTATTTTATAATATTGACCTAAAAGGAGTGATTTATTATGACCAATGATTTCCTATTTACTCACGCAGAGTTATTCATTGATAAAAAATTGAACATCGTTACCAATTTAGCCAATATGTCTGCCATTATCATGGAAAATGTATCCGATTTGAACTGGGTAGGATTTTATCTTTATGATGGTGAAAGACTATACCTTGGACCATTCCAGGGAAAAGCCGCTGTAACGCTCATTGACATGGGTAAAGGTGTTTGCGGTACAAGTGCCAAAAAGAAAGAAACTATTGTCGTTGCCAATGTTCATGATTTCCCTGGACATATTCCCTGTGATTGCGAATCGAATTCAGAAATCGTGATACCAATCATCAAGAATGACGTACTTTTTGGCGTGTTGGACATCGACAGTCCGAAGCTGAACCGGTTTGATGAAACCTTGAAAAATGACCTAGAAAAACTGGTAAAGCTTTTAGTTGACATTTTATAGTCAATAAGTTATAATACTTTGTGCGCATGTAATAAAAAGCAGTTGTTTTATGGTAATTTGTGGTTTGATTATTCCAATTATTTGTAGGGTTGTTAGTACTGTTAACTGCTTAACACGAAACCATCAAAATAATCAAAATAAGTTATTATGGGACTCCTCAAACATTATGTACGTAATAATACACTAAGGAGGAAAATATATGTCAAGATTTACTGGATCTACATGGAAACAAAGTCGTCGTTTATCTTATTCAGTTTCTGAAACTGGCAAGGAATTAAACAAACGTCCATTCGCACCTGGTCAACACGGACAAAAGCGTAAAAAGTTATCTGAATATGGTGTTCAGTTACAAGAAAAGCAAAGAGTTCGTTTCACTTATGGTGTCAATGAAAAACAATTCCGTAAGACCTTTAATGAAGCTAAGAAAATGCAAGGCAAACAAGGTGAAAACTTCCTTTTCTTACTTGAATCAAGATTGGACAATTTAGTTTATCGTGCTGGTTTCGCAAGAACCAGACAACAAGCTAGACAATTGGTCAATCACGGACATATTCTATTGGATGGCGTTAAAGCAACTATTCCATCAATTAGAGTTAAACCTGGTCAAGTAATTTCAATCAAGGAAAAATCCAAAGACTTGCTGATCATCAAGGAAGCTTTAGAAGCGATTGCTGCTCGTCAAGAATACATTGAATTCAACGAAGAAAAAGTTACCGCTACTTACACTCGCTTACCTGAAAGAAATGAATTCTTACCGGAAATTAAAGAAAATCTAATAGTTGAATTGTACAACAAATAAGATTTCAAAGATTAACCAAGACTTAACGGTCTTGGTTTTTTTTATTTCCAAGTTTGTTTTCTTGACAACTACTCCTTATAGGAGTAAAATAACTTCTTGGTTTAGATAGGAGAACATCAAAAATGGACAAAAAGAAAATTATCATTATCGGTGGAGTTGCCGGAGGCGCTTCTACCGCTACCAGACTGAGAAGAATGGACGAATCAGCTGAGATTATCATGCTCGAAAGAGGGGAACATATCTCTTTTGCCAACTGTGGGTTACCATATTATATTGGTGATGTAATAACCAGCAGAGATGCTTTGTTATTACAGACAGTCGAAGAAATGCACAACAACTTCAATATCGATGTTAGGAATTTTTCAGAAGCTGTAAGAATCGATAGAGAAAAAAAAGTTTTAACCATCAAAAATCTTAAAAGTGATGAGACTTATAATGAATCTTATGATTTTTTGGTAATATCCACGGGTGCTTTTCCTGTCAAACCTCCGATTGCAGGAATAAACGAAGCGAAAAATCTTTTCACTTTGAGAAGTATTCCTGATACTGATCGAATCAAAAACTTCATCAACAAAGAAAAACCAAAAAGAGCAGCCGTAATCGGTGCTGGTTTCATCGGTCTTGAAATGGCTGAGAATTTGCATCACTTAGGCATCAAGGTCGCTATCGTGGAAATGTCAAATCAAGTCATGGCTCCAGTCGATTTTGAAATGGCGCAAATTATTCATCAACATATTATCGACAAAGGGGTAAACTTGATTCTCAATGATGGTGTGAAAGAGTTTAAAAACGAAGGTAAGGAAATCGTTCTTTCTTCAGGCAAAACTCTCGCTACCGATTTGATAATTTTCGCTATCGGCGTCAGACCAGAAAACATATTAGCCAAAGAAGCCGGTTTGAAACTGGGTCAAAAAGGCGGTATTTGGGTTGATGAATATTTAAAAACCAGCGACGAATCAATTTACGCTATCGGCGACGCTATAGAAGTATTAGATTTCGTAACCAAAACTGAAACCATGATTCCTTTGGCAGGTCCGGCTAATAAACAAGGCCGGATGGTTGCGGACAATATCTGTGGCAAGAATGAAAAATATCTTGGTTCCATGGGTACTTCCGCCGCCAAGGTCTTCGATTATACCGTAGGCGCAACCGGTAACAATGAAAAAACCTTAAAAGCTAAAAATATCGAATATAAAGTCATTCACACCCATCCAGGAAGCCACGCTGGATACTATCCCGGTTCTTCCACCATTTCAATGAAGTTATTGTTCAATCCTAAAACCGAACAAATCCTAGGCGCTCAGGCTGTGGGCATGGAAGGCGTTGACAAACGTATTGACGTAATAGCGACTGCCATCAGAGCGGGAATGAAAGTAACTGATTTGAAAGATTTGGAATTATCCTATGCTCCGCCATTCTCTTCGGCCAAAGATCCTGTCAATATGTTGGGTTTCATTGCGGACAACATCATCAACGACTTAGTGGAAACAGTACAGTATAATGAAATCAATGATTTAATTAAAAGCGGTGCATTCGTCATCGATGCCAGAGACCAAATTGAAGCGGCTTTTGCCTCAATTCCTGGAACAATAAACATTCCTTTCCCAGAAATTAGAAAAAGATTAAATGAGATTCCGAAGAACCAGAAGGTTTATGTCTTCTGTCAAAGTGGCATCAGAGCTTACAATACCGTAAGAATTTTGAGACAAAAAGGCATTCAAGCATATAATCTCGATGGCGCATTCAAGACTTATCAAAGCGTTTATAATCCTTCCGATTTTATGGCTATGGATGAAACAGATGATGCCGGCAAAATGATAATTGAAACCCCACAAAAATCAGAACCACTATCAATCAACTTCAATCCTACATTGGTAGTTGATGCTTCAGGTTTGCAATGTCCTGGCCCTATCGTCAAAACTTTCAAGAGTTTGGAAAAGATGAATGATGGTGAAATCCTGGAAATTAGCGCTACCGATCCAGGATTCAAAAAAGACGTTAAAACTTGGGTTGAAAAAACCAATAATACTTTGATTGACCTAAAAGAAGAGAATAACCGTTTCACAGCCAAAATTCTTAAAGGCAACCAAATGCAAAAAAAATCAGTTGAAACCAAAACTCATCTCGAAGATTCAACCATTGTCGTGTTCTCCGAAGACTTGGATAAAGCCATAGCTGCTTTCATCATTGCTCAAGGTGCAGCTTCCATGGGTAAAAAAGTATCATTGTTCTTCACTTTCTGGGGTTTGAATATCTTAAGAAAACCTAAGAAAGTCAAAGTCAAGAAATCATTCATCGAAAGAATGTTTGGTTCAATGATGCCAAGAGGTACTAAAAAATTACCTATCTCCAAA
Source organism: Bacillota bacterium (assembly GCA_029559915.1). Classification (GTDB taxonomy): domain Bacteria; phylum Bacillota_I; class Bacilli_A; order Izemoplasmatales; family Hujiaoplasmataceae; genus UBA2289. The sequence goes on along the minus strand of JAKPZU010000352.1, from coordinate 24,502 downwards.
ATGAACATGATGGGTATGGGGCCAAAGATGATCAAATCCATCATGAAGAAAAAGAATGTCGATGCTTTGGAAGAAATGATCAGAAGTGCCATGGACTTGGGCGTCAAGATAACCGCTTGTGCAATGTCAATGGATATCATGGGTATCAAGAAGGAAGAATTGATTGACGGTGTTGAAATCGCAGGCGTAGCTACCTACCTAGGCGACACCACAACTTCAAATCACAACTTATTTATTTAATAATAAAAATAAGACCGAAAGTTTAATTAGAAACTTCGGTCTTATTTATTTTTACTTTTTTATCTTTAATGGTGCATTCGCCATCTGAATGAATTTATCAGGATCTAGCGAGGCTCCACCGATTAAAGCACCATCGATGTTTTCCTTTGCCAATAATTCTTCAATATTTTCTGGTTTGACTGAACCGCCATATTGAATTCTGACGGCTTCGGCCACAACTTTTCCATATAATTCCTGGATAAGATGACGGATATATCCACAGGCATCATCAGCCATATCCGCAGTCGCAGTTTTACCAGTGCCGATTGCCCATACCGGTTCATAAGCGATAACGATATTTTTCATGTCAATTGCCTTGATTTCCTTGAAGGCTTCTTTAATCTGGCGATATAAAACTTCGTTTGTCTTACCCGCTTCTCTTTCTGCCAATACTTCGCCGACACAGACAATTGGTTTCAATTGGTTGCGCAGGGCTGCTTTAATCTTTAAGTTTACCATTTGATCGGTTTCATGAAAATAAGCTCTTCTTTCACTGTGTCCTATCAAGACATAATCTACTTTATACGATTTCAATAGCGCCCCTGATGTTTCGCCGGTATAAGCTCCTTCATCTTCAAAGTGAAGATTTTGCGCACCGATTCTTAAGTTCAACCCTTGTCTTTTAATCAAGCATCGCATAAGTGGTGCTTGCGCGAAAATTACCGTTTCAACATCTTTAATATTTGGCATGCTTTCAGAAACTTGCAGGATGAAAAACAAAGCCTCATCCCTGGTTTTAAACATTTTCCAGTTTCCGGCTATAATAGGTTTTCTCATTTTTTCACTCCTTAATGGCAACCGCAATCTTCACCGCAATCGCATTCTACTGCGTCGTCAAGTGAAGTGACTCCCGGCAATTCTTTTCCTTCGAGAAATTCAAGTGAAGCGCCACCACCGGTTGAAATATGGGTGAAATCATCTTGGAAGCCCATTTGAATTGCGGCCGCAGCACTATCGCCACCACCAATAATTGTCTTGGCATTTTTTAATCCTGCCAAAATTTCACAGATTGCTCTTGTGCCCTTGGCAAAGGCTTCAAATTCAAATACACCAAGTGGTCCATTCCAGACAACAGTCTTGGCATTCTTCAATTCTTTCTTAAATAATTTTATTGTCTTAGGCCCAATATCCAGACCCATTTCATCATCTTGAATCTTTTCATATGTGGTAACACGGTGAGCTGCGTCAGGTTTGAATTCCTTGCTGACGACCAAATCAACAGGTAATATCAATTTACCTCCCGCTTTTTCCAATAATGATTTAGCAAGTTCCAATTTGTCATTTTCGACAATTGAAGTACCGATGTTATATCCCAAAGCCTTCATGAAGGTGTAAGCCATACCACCACCAATCAAAACTTTATCTGCCTTTTTCAACAAATTGTCAATCACACCGATTTTATCGGATACTTTCGCTCCACCCAATATCGCTACGAAAGGTCTTTCTGGATTTTCGACTGTTTCACCGATATAATGCAATTCCTTTTCCATCAAGAAGCCAGCAGCGGCTTCTTTTAATGAAGCAATACCGACATTAGACGCATGTGCTCTATGAGCGGTTCCGAAAGCATCGTTGACAAACAAATCTCCCAAACCAGCCCAATAAGCACCTAGTTCAGGATCATTCTTGGATTCTTTATTACCATTTAAATCTTCAAAACGAGTGTTTTCCACCATGATGATATCGCCGACATTCATGCTATTGATGGCATTTTCTAAAATCGCACCTCTGGTTTGAGGTATAAATGTAACAGGTCTAGCCAATAATTCTTGCAATCTATCTGCTACGACTCTAAGAGAATTGCTCGCTTTGTCTTCTTCCGTTTTAACTCTGCCCAGATGTGAGAATAAAATTATTTTTGCCTCTTCATCCAATAAATACTGGATGGTTGGTAAAGCTTGAACGATACGATTATCATCAGTAATCGAACCATCCTTGATTGGAACGTTGAAATCTACTCTGACCAGGACTTTCTTGCCATGAACATGTAAATCTTCAATAGTCTTTTTTCTCATAAAAATGCCTCCTATATAAATCTTTATTCGCGTGAATATTATACTAAAAAAATCGACATATTTCCATATATAATGATTTATAAATCAAAATAAATAAATTCTTCTAAAACTCTCACTTTTTTCATTTGATTGTTAAAGGCATGGCATTCTTCCAACTTCAGACAATGTCCCGAATGAAAATAGACAATCAGATTATTGTCAAGTTTCTCAAACTTTGATATTGCATAAAAATTTAGATACATGCTTTTAGGCATGCGATAACTCATTATGCACATTAAAATTGTCCTTTGATTCAGGTAAAGGGGGATTTTATTCTTAAAACCGAAAACCTTTCTGGTGCATCTTTCCAAAGCCTCTAGATTCGTCAGTTTCTTCAATAATATCTTATTAATGTATTTTTGAAATGTGGTGTCGAGCGCAAGATAACAATTATCCTGACTAACGTAGATTCGGTTATCTTCTTTCTTGATAATATAGTCAATCATTACTTCATCACCTCTATAATAAACTATAGCATAATTAACGGCTTTTAAATAAGAAAAAATACCACTAAATTTTAGTGGTATTTCGCTATTTTGGGAGTTTTTTTATAAAATTATTATTTTACGATTCTCTCTTCAGTTTCTGCGTCGAAGAAATGAGATTTTTCCATATTGACAGCCAATTTAATCTTGGAATGCATAGCCAAATCTGATCTCGCACTTACCTTGGCGATGATGTTGTTATTGCCGACGGAGATATGGATGTTGGTTTCAGCGCCCAATAGTTCCGCTACATCAACAGTGAATTCACAAGTCGCATCAGCGTATTTTTGTAAAAGATCAGCTCCATCATGTACATCTTCAGGTCTAAAGCCAAGCACTACTTCTTTGCCGATATAATTTTTCTTGGTTAATAAATCCAAATGTTTCTTATCGATTTTGACTTTGAAATTTTCACAGGTGAAATATCCCAATTCATCAACTTTCCCTGGTAAAAAGTTCATAGCCGGAGTCCCGATGAATCCGCCGACGAACATATTGTTCGGATTGTCATAGATTTCTTTCGGTGCGCCAATTTGTTGGATGCGACCGTCTTTCATAACTACAATTCTCGTTGCCATTGTCATCGCTTCGATTTGGTCATGGGTAACGTAGATGGTCGTAGTTTCAAGTCTTTCGTGCAATTTGATTAATTCCGCTCTCATCGCCACTCTTAGTTTGGCATCAAGATTTGATAATGGTTCGTCCATCAAGAAGACCTTTGCATCTCTGACGATTGCTCTACCCAAGGCAACTCTTTGACGTTGACCGCCTGATAAAGCTTTAGGCTTACGGTCTAAATATGATACCAAGCCTAAAATATCAGCGGCATTTTGAACTCTTTTTTCAATTTCAACCTTTGGTGTTTTTCTCAGTTTCAAACCAAATGCCATGTTGTCATAAACTGACATATGTGGATAAAGTGCATATGATTGGAAAACCATAGCGATATCACGGTCTTTCGGAGCGACGTCATTGATCATACGGTCATCAATGTAGAGTTCTCCAGAAGAAATTTCTTCCAAGCCGGCAACCATTCTCAAGGTTGTAGATTTACCGCAACCCGAAGGACCGACTAATATGATGAACTCTCTATCTTTAACTTCTAGATTGAAGTCAAATACGGCTTGAACGCCGTTATCATAAATTTTGTTAAGGCCTTTAAAACTTAAAGTAGACATAAAACTTCCTCCTTATTTACTTTTACCAATATTATATAAAAAAAAGAGAAATAATCATATATGCAAACTGCACAATTTTATCTCTCAAAAAGCAAATATATCGCTAAGCCAACAGAAAATGTCTTGATGTCCATCTCGCTTTTATTAACAAAATTCTCTAGGCGATAGTTCAGAGTATTCCTATGCATAAAAAGTTTCTTTGCGGTTAGAGAAGCGTTGAAATTGTTTTTCACGAACCCAACGACAGTATTGATGTTATCGATGCCAATCGTATTGTAATAATATGTTTTTAATCGTTTATGCAAGGCAATATCCTTTGATAAGACCACTTCAGTGATGAATTTGGCAATGTCATAAACTTGATTGCTGAGTTTTTGGAAACCGGTTAATAATTCTTCGACCGGAATATCGAAATCTATTGGCACATATAAACCCACAAAATCCAGTAACAATTCTTCCATGATCAATTCCCGGAGCAGTTTGAATTGAAGGAGCGTAAAATCCAAATCTGCCGCAGCTATCAATACGCTATTATCTATTTTTTGAAAATCAACTTTTTCATACATCTGCAAAAAGGCGATTATTTCACTATAATCTCCATTCTTAAGATAAAGATATAATAAGCGTTTTTTCATGTCTCTCCTTAAATATCAAAAAGAACTGTGTTCGACAGTTCTTCATTTTCTTATGCTTTTATAAACTGCTCAACATCCATTACAAAAATTGTCGCACCGCCAACTTGAACCTCGACCGGCATTGACGAGAAGATTCCGAACTCGCTGGATATGGCGTTAGGAACCAATTTTGTTCGGCTTTTTGAAGTTTCTGAAATCACATGAATACATTTATCCAATAAGTCGTCTTGAACACCGACAATGATTGTAGTATTGCCACTCATCAAAAAACCACCTGTAGTAGCCAGTTTTGTCACAAAGAAGTTAGTTTTAATCAAGTTTTTAATTACTTTGTTTGCGTCTTCATTAGAGACAATTGCCATCACTAATTTCATAATTACGCACCACCTTTTGTATATTTTAACACAAAAGAAATTAAAATAAAATATGCTTTAACAAAAAACTCCCCAAACTTGGGAGTTTTAAAGTAAATTTATCCGATTGAACCGGCCATTTCCAATTTAATCAGTTGATTTAATTCGACTGCGTATTCCATTGGCAGTTCTCTGGCAAAAGGTTCGATGAAACCCATGATAATCATTTCTTTGGCTTCGTCTTCCGTCAACCCACGACTCATCAAATAGAATAATTCATCGTCAGAAACTTTGGACACAGTGGCTTCATGCTCGATTTGACCTCTAAAGTTTTTTACTATGTTTGTAGGAATTGTATCGGAAGAGGATTCTCTATCGACTAAAATTGTATCACATTCAATCTTGGCTTTAGCGCCAATGGCATTTTTGCCTTGAACAACCAAACCCCGATAATTCACTTTACCGCCTTTGGTTGCGATTGATTTGGAAACAATTTTTGAGGTTGTGTACTTGCCAAGATGAATCATCTTCGCACCGGTGTCTTGATATTGATTCTTTCCCGCAAACGCGATGGTGATGGTCGTACCTTTGGCGTAATCGCCTTTCAAGATGCATGAAGGGTATTTCATATTCAGTCCAGAACCAATGTTTCCGTCAATCCATTCCATATGTCCATAACTTTCGACAAGTGCTCTCTTAGTCACTAAATTGACGATATTAGTCGACCAATTTTGGATTGTGGAATATCTACACTTAGCCTTTTCACTGACATATATTTCTACTACTGCCGCATGCAAGGAATTGTTGGAATATATCGGTGCCGTACAACCCTCCACGTAATTTAATGTCGCTTCATCGTCAACGATAATCAAGGTTCTTTCAAATTGACCCATACGTTCGGAATTGATTCTAAAGTAAGATTGTAATGGCTTGTCGATCTTCACGCCCTTAGGCACATAGATGAAAGAACCGCCACTCCATACTGCTGTATTCAAAGCGGCGTATTTATTATCGACATAGGAAACGGCTTTCGTAAAATACTTCTTGAATATTTCCGGATGTTCTTTCAGCGCAGAATCAGTATCCAGAAAAATAACGCCTTGATCATTAAGTTCTTGAATCGTGCTATGATAAACCGCTTCCGATTCAAACTGAGTCGTAACACCTGATAGATATTTTTGTTCCGCTTCCGGAATACCAAGTTTGGCAAAAGTGTCTTTAATCTCTTGAGGTACGTTTTCCCAATCTCTTTCTACCCGGTCTGAAGGCTTGATGTAATAGATGATGTCGTCAAAATCAATATTGGACAAATCCGGACCCCAAGAAGGATTCTTGATTTCATAGAAAGCCTTTAAAGCGTCAAGTCTTAGGTTAAGCATCCACTCAGGTTCTTGCTTGATGGAAGAAATTTCTCTAACAATTTCTTCTGATAGTCCTCTTTTGGTCTGTCTAACTGATTTGGTATCAGTTTTGAAACCATATTTATATTCACTTGTTAAATTTAATTCTTTATCTTTGCTCAAAGCAATCACTCCTTATTTTAGGGTGTCTTTAAAAGCTACCCAAGCGATGGAAGCGCATTTGATTCTGGCAGGGAATTGCTTAACCCCATTGAAAACCATTGCTTCTTCCAAATCAACTGTTTCATCATAACCCTTATTGGAAACCATATTTAAAAAATTGTCAGCCAACTTCAAGGCATCTTCAATTTTCTTACCAATCATTATTTCCGAAAGAACAGAAGCCGAGGCTACAGATATGGAGCATCCGGTCGCTACTTGACGACAATCCTTAATGATTCCGTCTTCTATCAGCGTTTGCATGGTAATATCATCGCCACATGAGGGATTCTTGATTCTGACGCTCTGATAGTTCGCATCATCAATCAAACCCTTGTTGCGAGGATTTTTATAATGTTCCATGATTATTTCACGGTATAAATTATCTAAATTGCTCATAGATCCTCCTCCTAAAAACCAATTTCTTGGAAATATGCTAAAGCCTCTTTGGTGACTTCAATAAAACGGTCGACTTCCTCAACGGTATTATATATGTATACGGAAGCTCGCAAAGAAGAATTAATTCCCAAAAAATCATGAATTAATTTGGCGCAATGCTGACCGCTTCTTAATGCGATATTTTTCATCGCGTAGTAAGTGATGGCGTCATGCGCGGGAATGTCTGCCAAATTGAAAGTAATGATGCCACTATCTGATTTAGGATTATAAATTTTTATCCCAGCAATTTTTGACAAGCCAAAATAAAGTCGCTCATATAGTTCTTTAGTAACTTTTTCAAGCCGCTCAAAACCTAAATCTTCAAGATATTCGATTGCTTTCGCGAGCCCAATTATTGAAGCAATCGGCATCGTTCCGGCTTCAAATTTCTGAGGAGCTTTTTTCCAGGTTGAAGTCTGCTTTTCAACATCTTCATTCATATCTCCACCAAATTCAATCGGCTCTAAAAGGTCCAAATATCGGGATTTACCACAGAGGACGCCAACCCCTGTTGGTCCCAACATCTTATGACCTGAAAAAGCTAAAAAGTCAACATCCAACTTTTTAACATCTACAGGAAAATGTTGAATTGCTTGAGCGCCGTCCAAAACAACCAAAGCCCCGACATGATGAGCAAGTTCAATCATTTCTTCTACTGGGTTCAAATAACCAAGAACATTGGAAACATAAGAAATAGCTACAATTTTCGTATGCGAATTCAAAACTTTCTTAAAGGCTTCGGTAGTAATTTTTCCTGTTTTATCCAATTCGATGAATCTCAATTTAGCTCCAGTTTTATTAGCTACATTTTGCCATGGCAAAAATTGGGAATGATGTTCCTGCTCAGAGATGACAATCTCCGAAGTTTCATCGAGGAAGTTCATGCCATAACTTGAAGCGACCAAATTCAAACTGGCAGTTGTTCCCCGTGTAAAAACGATTTCTTCAGTTTTAGCATTGATGAACCTTGCGACTTTTTCCCTTGATTCTTCATAGAGGTTGGTAGTTTCTACGCTCTGGGCATACATACCGCGATTGATGTTGGCGGATAGCCGTGAATTGTACATTTCACAGGCTTGAATCACTGATTTTGGTTTTAGGCTAGTTGCGGCTGTATCAAAATAAATATAGTCGTCCTTAAGTTGCGGAAAATCTTTACGAATATTATCACTCATTTTAAGAATTTCTCCTGATTACTCTTGAAACTTGTCTTTTCAAGATTTTTTCTATCTTCTCGTTACCGATTAAACTTATGAAAGGTAGGGTATAACCGTTGATGATTAACGATTTGGCTTCACTTTCGGTCATTCCTCTGCTCATCAAGTAATATAGCTGCAATTCGTCCATTTGCCCGATAGCTGCACCATGTGATGCTTCAACGTCGTATTCATCAATCAATAACTTCGGTTCAACTGCGATTTCACTGTTGTCCGATAACATGATGCCTTTGTTGTTTTGATGGCATTTTGATAATTCTTTGCCTTTTTCAATAAAGCCGGTAACATGATAATTCAATTTGGCGTTTTCTTGGGTAATAAGCCAATTATTAATCTTGGAAGTAGTTGATTTTGCCAAATGATTGACCCGTTGATTAACGATGTGATGGCTACCATCAGCCCCGACATTCAATTGCTCAATCGTTACTTCTGCTAATTCTCCCAAAAGATTGACTTCCAAATCAAAATCAATTTTACCATTAAAAACTAAAGCGTTCATAATTTCCAATTTTGCATTTTTAGCCAAATTAATGATTAATCTGTGCTTGCTGCTGGTCTTATTCTTTGCATTAAAATCAGTAAAAAGTGTCAATTCAGAAGTTTCTTTTAATTCGAAGCGAATACTATAATCCGCCTTTTTGGACTGTGAAGTTAAAAGATAGATTTTAACCTTGTTTTTGATTTCGAAGACAAAGTCATTTTTTAGAGTATAATTTTCAAAAAATACAAAAAACTCATTTCCTTTGTCAAAGAGCAAATGATTGTTTTTGATTTTGATTTTAGTATTGTTGCTGATAAAGTCGTCGGTAAAGATTATCAGGTTTGCTTCACCTTTAAGATGTTTTAAAATATCCATATTAATGTTTAGACGGGCAGGTTCCCAAAGAATAAGGCTTGACCTCTTCGTCTTCAATTCCCAATTCTTTCTTTACCCAGTCATAACCTTCCTGGTCAATCTTTTCAATTAATTCATCTTTACCAGTCATTACTATCTTGCCATTTATCATAATATGTACAAAGTCAGGTGTGATATAATCCAAAAGTCTTTGATAATGGGTGATTAATACTAAACCCAAATCAGCTGATTTTAGCTCCGTGACATTTTCACCGACAAGTTTTAAAGCGTCTACGTCCAACCCTGAATCTATTTCATCCAAAAATGCAATTTTGGGATTCAACATTTTCATTTGCAGAATTTCATTTCTTTTCTTTTCGCCGCCGGAGAAACCTTGATTCAAGAAACGATGAGCCAAGCCTTGACCCATTTTCAAGTCTTGCGAAGCTTTTTCAAATTTTAAGATGAAACGACCAATTCTCAAGTGTTCATCCTTTTTCATTCTTGTTTGCACCGCTGCCTTGACAAAGTCAAAATTAGTCACTCCAGGAACTTCAATCGGATTCTGCATTGCCAAAAAAATCCCCATTCTGCTTCTTTCATCGACGGTTTTTTCAATGATGCTTTCATTGTTAAGTAAAATGTCGCCTGATTCTATTTTATAGCTTGGATGCCCCATGCAAATCTGAGCCAAAGTTGATTTTCCAGTGCCATTTGGTCCCATAATAGCGTGAGTTTCTCCACCGTTAACTATTAAGTTCAATCCTTTCAAGATCATGTTGCCTTCAATTGAGACATATAAATCCTTGATTTGTAATTTCATGTCCATACCTCCCAATATACCATAAATAGTTTAACGCATTTTAGCCATTTTTGCAAAAAATATGAATGAATAGTTTCCACCGTTTCTCTAAAAGAAAAAAAAGAAAGGTTCTAGTTAGAACCTTCCTATTCATCTACAGGTTGTGAACCTATAATATCTGGACTTTCCTGGTGTTTAAGCGAGGTTTTACCCAGTAACTTTCTAAATAAAGTCAGGAATAAGAATGAGAATACGGATATTACCACACCAATGATATAAGCGCCCATACCAAAGGCCAAACCAATCATCGCTGCCAGCCAAAGGGTCGCTGCAGTTGTCAAACCATAGATGCCATTTCTCGTTTTAAGGATAGTCCCCGCACCCAAGAAACCAACTCCGGTAACAACTTGAGCAATAACTCTTTGACGTTGTATTTGCACTTCTATGGCATAGCCCATTTCAAAATACTTTATGGCCTGAGCGATTGAGTCATAATATAGAGCATCTTGCAAGATTGCTACCCCCGCCGCACCAAAAGCTACCATCAAATGAGTGGTAACACCAGCGATTTTATGACGCATCTGTCTTTCTAGACCGATGACCCCGACAAAGACAGCTGTGAGTACCATTCTGACAATGATTTCAACAATTCCCGGACCTGTATCCAGATAATTAGTAATAAAAGATAAGATCATAATTTACCACTCCCTTTGCGAACGTTTTCTTATAGGTAATTTACAATTATACCATCAGGAACCTTATTTTTCAACGTTCTTTTGTTTTTCTTTTCCGGGATTTACGTGAATCATGCAATGAATTACATCAGATAATTCGTTCTCGATATCATCATGAATCTTTTCGGCGATTTTATGTGCATCATTAAGCGAAAGCATTTTGTCCAAAGAAATCTCCAGGTCAACATAATACTTGACACCGAACAATCTGGTTTTTATTTCATCGATGGACAGGACTTTGTCATCTCTTAAAACTATTTTTTTAATAGCTTCTACTTGTTCATTTCCAGCTGCTTCATCCACAACTTGCGATACACCGGTTTTGACAATCTTGAATCCCAACTTCAAGATAAAGAACAGGATGAAAAGTGAAGCGATTGGGTCAAGAAAACCAAGATTGAAAATCGCTCCCAAAATCCCTATTAATGCGCCGATGCTGGTCAAGGTATCGGAGCGATGATCCCAAGCTTGAGCCAACAATGCCTGTGAATTAGCTTTTTTCGCATCGATTTTGGTTTTACGGTATAAGATTTCTTTAATAACCAAAGTTATAAAAACCACTATTATAGTGTAATAAGCAGGAACTTCAATTACCAAATCATTGAAGATGACATTGTAAAGCTTAGTAAAAGCGTTTTTGCCAACTTCAAAGGCAGTGATGATTAAAGCTACTCCCAGAAAAATGGAAACCATCGAATCAAACTTGTCATGTCCGTAAGGATGGACTGCATCTCTTTCTTTCTTGGAAAACTTCGCTGAGACAAATACCACTAAATTTGTGGCGATGTCGCTTATGGAATTGATGGCATCAGTAATCAAGACACTCGAGTTACCAATTGTACCACCGACCAGTTTGATTGCAGCTAAAAAGCTGTTGGCGATAATTGTCCATATTGTATTTTTTTTAATGATTTTTTCTTCTCTAGCTTTCATATTTACACCTTAAGTCAAAAGTGCGGAGACCCGCACTTTATTTTTATTAACGCAAATCCAATTCCAGGAATATCTGACGATAATAGATATTGCTGATTTGATTTAAGACATTTAGCAGATCTATCTCATTGCCACTGAAGTAATCCGCGTCTTCATTAACCAAAGTCCCGTCAATAAGTTCATCGGCTACGGCTATATTCAAATAGCCAACCACATACAAAGCATCATGTAATTTGCTTGCGAATTCAGTCAAAGCGGCGGAAACTGATGAAGGTATCATCGGTCTGGTGAAGCCATAACTGTCCACTAGATCGATTGTACCAAAAGTTATAACACTAAAGCGGTATTGCATATACAGTTTCATTTGATCATAGTTCAGATAATCAGAGTCATTTTCCACACCTTCGGTAAATTCAGGTTCACTGGAAGAATTATAAGTCATGGTAAATTTCGCAGATGGCATTTCAAAGGCTGTACCTTTTCTAACTTTAATCAAATGTAAACCAAATGAAGTTTTCAATAATTCGGTATCAAGTAATGATTCTTCTTCGATATTCTCCGGTAATCGATAAGTTTGGTACATTTCCACCAAGCGATTGACAAAATCGTCATGATATTTATTGATGGTTTTAGAATATGTCAATGATCCTTGTGATGAGAGATTTTCTGTCATCAAGAATAATCCGTAACTCTTGAATGTACCCCAAGTTTCATCATCTCTTGTTGCTAAACGATATTCACTGATAAGTCCGGAGAAAGTATTTTCCTCGATGGCGATATAATCTCTGATTAAAGCTTCCAAATCAGTAATTAAAGCATCAAGTTCGGTTGTATCGGTCAATTCATCATAAAATTCATTGAAATCGTCAGGCGTACCGTCTTCATCACGGTCAACATAAATTAAGATATGATCAGCATTCAGGGAGAAATAATTATCATAGTAAGGTGTCATCATCGCGAGTAGATCGTTGACTACGGCGTAATCGTCCTCTTGAATTTGATCAAAAATGTAAAGTGGTTGCAAAGTTTGTTTAATGTAATAATCTGTCAACATTTCTTCCATATTCTTGGCACCATATGCCAAGTATAGATATTCTTCCCAGGTATAATAGGTTGCATACATTGAACCTTCGAATTGGGTTTTCATTTCATTGAAGGCATTGATGTGTTCGGTCATTTTAGCGGATTCATTCTTGGTATAATCCATTTCACAAATGCCGGTGTTCAAACAATAAACATCTTCATAGTGAGCATTGATCATCGCTTTGGTTGCAGCGGCGTTCAATAAATACATAGCTGCATTATTGTTCAAAGCATATGTCAACAATTCGTCTGGGGTGATTTCCACGTCGTCATAGCTGCCGACCAAAGTCGTATCAAATTCAGTTGGAGCTTCATAGGAACTGTCAATTACTGCATAATCCATTCCTAAATAATAATCATGAACTTTAAAATTATGTTTTGCTCTAAGTTCGGCGACACGGCGGTTGACGAAGTTTTGGAGTTCTAAGTTGCCATTGATGAGTTTTTCTTTGATTTCTTGATAAACCGCTTCACCTATCAAAGTGATAAGTTCAGCTTCTGTTCCCGTAAAATCGCTGACATCCGCTGTTTCTACCTCTTGTAAATTCAATATCATATAATAAGCAGTGTCGTTGTTGGAATAAAATTTTTCCGGACGATAGCTGTAATAAAGCGATGTGTCTGTTCCACTTTTAAATTCGGAATAAGTATTAAGGCTGGTAAAAATATACTTTGTCAGATTGGCATTGAATTTGGATATTTCGTCATAACTGACAGTAAATTCATCAATCGCCAATAAATCGGCAAAAGCTGTCGTCGACGCCACTTCATCGCGATAACCGCCGTAAACGTCGTTGTACATATTTAAGTAATATTCAAAAATTTCTGCTTCTGTCAAATCTCTAGTATTAGTCTCATTGAAAGCGAATGAAGGAACTTCTTCAATCGGTGTAGTTCCAGTATAAAGCATCAACTTCGAATCTTTGGTTATGAGGTTATAACTTCTCATGATTGTTTGAGCGTCGGTTTCCGATTCGAATTTTATTTTAATCGATTTTATTTCTTTATTATATTTATTTGTATAATAGTTTGCGATTTCTTTTGGGCCAACATGCCAAACTTGGTCAATTGATTCATCACTCAACATGAGTTCAGTTGCATATTTTTCTCTGGCGATAACAATTTTGAAATATACTTCATAATTGCCGTCAGTATAGCCTCTTAAATACATATTGTCGACAAAAGTTGCTTCAGCCTTCAGTTTTTCTTCTTCGGTCAAAGCAGCGATTTCTTCCTGATCAGTAGTATTGTAAGTCAACTTTTTAATCTTTTCATCAATCTCTGTTTCAGTAACTTGATCATAATAACCACTTAAAAGATCAAGGTCAACCATAGCGATCAATTGATGGATGCCGTCATTGATTTTAACGCTGTTATAGAGGTCACGGTAAGTGACGTCAAAATTATCGGTACTGAAAAAAACAGCGTCCAATCCGGTAATATTGGGAATGCTTGGTATGGTGGAATTTTTGGTTGTCGTTTGCGTGCTTGTACTATTGCCACAAGCGACCAACAACAAACCAAGAATGGTTATTAATGAGATGAGAGTGAATCTTCTTGACAGTTTTTGCATGTTATAAACTCCTTTTAAAATTATATGTCTTTTATATTATATAACAAATACAAAAGATTTTAAAATCTTTTTTGTTGTTTTGGATAAATATGATGTGTTTCTTGAATTAAAAAAAGAAAACACCTTAATCGCTTAAGGTGTTAGCTTGATTAAAATAAAACCTATTCGATGACTTGTGAGTAATCAGCAGCTGCCATTCTTTGATACATTGCCCAACGACGTTTAGCGTCTACGATGTTGTTATGCAACAATCTATCAGCTTCGCTAGGATTTGTAGCTACTAATTGTTGGTAACGGCTTTCGCTCAATAAGAAGTCATGATATTTTCCCCATTGTGGTTCTTTAGAATCGATTTGTAGAGGGTTCTTGCCTTCAGCGATTCTTCTTGGATCATATCTGAATATTGGCCAATAACCGCATTCAGTAGCGAGTTTAGCTTGTTGATGGCTATTGCCCAAACCGCCGTTGATACCGTGAGCGATACATGGTGAATAAGCGATGATTAATGATGGTCCTGGATAGCTTTCAGCTTCTTTCATGGCTTTCAATACTTGAGTGGCATTAGCACCATGGCTGATAGCCGCAACATAAACTGACTCATAAGCCATTGCTTGTGCCGCCAAGTCCTTCTTCTTGCCTGGTTTACCGGCTGCGGTAAACTTCGCTATCGAACCAGAACGAGCTGATTTAGATGATTGACCGCCGGTATTGGAATAAACTTCTGTGTCGAGGACTAGAATATTGACATCTTCATTATTGGCGATGACATGATCCAAACCGCCGTAGCCGATATCATAAGCCCAACCGTCACCACCGATAATCCATTGTGATTGACGAACGAAGTAATCTTTCAATTCCAATAATTCTTTAGCCGCACTTGCTTTACATTTTTCAAGCATCGGTAAGATTTTCTTGGAAAGTTCAAGAGTCTTGTCGCCGTTTTCACGGTTTTCAATCCATTCATTTAGTAGATTTCTTAATTCTTCATTGAATTGATCGTTGTTTTCAACAATCAATGTTTGCATTCTGTCTCTGATTGTATTATGGGCAATCTTCATACCAAAGCCATATTCTGCGTTATCTTCAAACAAAGAGTTAGCCCAAGCTGGTCCTCTGCCTTCAGAATTCTTGGTATATGGAGAAGCTGGGAAGGAAGCGCCATAGATTGAAGAACAACCGGTAGCGTTGGCGATAACCATTCTTTCTCCGAACAATTGGGTTGCGAAACGGATGTAAGGTGTTTCACCGCAACCAGCACAAGCTCCTGAGAATTCAAATAAAGGTTGATTGAATACTGCGTTTTTGTAGGTAGTTCTTCCAACTAATTCGCCCTTGTAAGGAACTTCATTATATAAGTAATCGGCCAGAACATGTTCTTTAACATCGATTCTTTCTTGGATAGGACTCATTTTTAAAGCTTTGGTTGGAGACGGACAAGTATTGACGCAAACCATGCAACCAGTACAGTCAAGAATTGAAACTTCAATACGATATTTCAAGCCTTCCAAACCTTTACCTTTGGCATCAACCCAATTAGCTTCAACTGGAGCGTTCTTGACTTCTTCATCAGTAGCCAAGATAGCTCTGATACATGCATGTGGACATGCATAAGCGCATTGGTTACATTGGATACAGTTTTCACTTAACCAAGTGGATACTTCTTCCGCGACGCCACGTTTTTCATATCGTGCAGTGCCATTAGGAATTTGTCCGTCTTCAATACCCAAAAAGGCTGATGTCGGTAAATCATAACCGTTAATGGCATTGACGGTATCGGCGATGTTTCTGACGAAATCAGGACGATTTTCATCTAATGCAACTTCAGTTTTAAGGTTAGCCCATTCTGGTTTAACTTTAATTTCAACTAAACCATCAGCGCCTAAATCGACTGCCTTAAAGTTCATAGCGACGATTTCTTCACCCTTGCGGCTAAAAGTTTTCTTTGCATATGACTTCATTGCTTCTTGAGCTTTTTCATATTTCATGATCTGTTCATTCAATTTGAAGAAAGCGGATTGCATGATGGTTGAAACCATCTTGACTTCGCCAATTTCTTTAGCCAATTTATAAGCATCGATGATAAATAATTTAGCTTCTCTCTTAGCTAAGATTTTCTTGACTTTATCAGGTAGGAAAGCTTCGATTTCATCAGGAGATTTGGTGGTTGACAGTAAAAATGTTCCACCTTTTCTGATACCTTTGATAAGGTCGAATCTTGTCAAATAGCTTTCTTGTGAACATGATACGAAGTGAGGGTTATTAACCAAATATGTTGAACGAATCGGATTCTTGCCGAATCTTAAATGCATTCTGGTTACGCCACCACTCTTCTTGGAATCGTAAGAAGCGTAAGCTTGCCCGTACAGATTAGTGTAATCACCAATGATCTTGGAGATATTCTTGACCGCACCAACCGTACCGTCACTACCTAAACCGAAGAACAACAATTCGGTTGTATCAGGATCGGTTACGTCTGGAGCTTCTTCTTCAACCAAACTTGAATGCATGACATCATCAACAATACCGATGGTGAAATTATTCTTCATTTCTTCTTTTAAATTCTTGTAGACAGCGAAAATTTGTGCTGGAGTAGTATCTTTGGAAGATAAACCATATCTACCGCCAATAATGGCCGGTTGTTTTTCTCTATCATAGAAGATTGATTTAACGTCTAGGTATAAAGGTTCGCCAACAGATCCGCTTTCCTTAGTTCTATCCAAAACAGCAATTCTTTCCACTGTTTCAGGTAAGACGTCAAAGAAATATTTGCTGGAGAATGGACGGTAGAGGTGAACTGAGATTAAACCGACTTTTTCGCCTTTGGCAACTAGATTATCAATAACTTCTTTAACGGTTTCAGTAACTGAACCCATGGCGACGATAATGTCAGTTGCGTCTTTAGCGCCGTAATAATTGAATGGTTTATACTCTCTACCCGTTTCTTTGGAAATTTCTTGCATATAGCCGTTAACGATGTCTGGAATTGGACGATAGAATTGTTCTTGAACTTCTTTAGCTTGGAAGTAGACGTCGTCATTTTGTGCCGTACCCATAGTTTTAGGGTTAGCGGAATTAAGTGCTCTTTTTCTGAATTTTTGCACAGCTTCTTTGTCAAGAAGTCGATCAAAAACGTCATAAGATAAAACTTCAATCTTGTTTACTTCATGTGAAGTTCTGAACCCGTCAAAGAAGTGAACAAATGGAATGCTTGATTTAATCGCCGCCAAGTGAGCGATACCAGCTAGGTCCATAGTTTCTTGAACTGAACCGGAAGCCAGCATTGCAAAACCAGTCATTCTCGCTGCGTAAATATCTTGATGGTCACCAAAGATTGATAATGCATGAGCAGCGATTGATCTAGCAGCGACATGAATAACGCCTGGCAATAACTCACCAGCCATTTTATACATGTTAGGAATTTTAAGTAATAAACCTTGAGATGCAGTAAATGTTGTGGTCAAAGCTCCTGCCACTAAAGAACCGTGAACAGTTGCTGCGGCGCCTGCCTCTGATTGCATCTCCACAACCTTAACCGGCATGCCAAAAAGATTCTTCTTGCCTTGAGCCGCCCATTGATCGACGAATTCAGGCATCGGGCTTGACGGAGTAATCGGGTAGATTCCCGCAACTTCAGTAAAGGCATAAGAAACATAAGCAGCTGCTTGGTTTCCGTCCATTGACTGAAAAACTTTCTTTGTTGTCATAAACAACCTCCTATATATTTTGCTAATGATTGTTAGCACATAATCATTCATCTTATTATAACTTAAAACCGACTTAAAAACAATTGCAATTTAGTTTAAATTGACCGCTTGAAAATAAAATGAAGAAATCAATTAGATTATGATTTCTTCACTTGGTTCATTTTGTCTAGCAGCGATTAATCTATATCTTGATAAATCAACGCCTTGCTGGAAAAACACTTTTTTATATGTATCCAACGCCAAAATTTCAAGGTTGCATTCTTGCGAAAGATGGGCTAGAACAATGTACTTAGTTCTTTCTGTCGCTAGGTTAAGCAATAAATTAGCGCTGTCTTCGTTTGACAAGTGACCTTGGTCATCAAGAATTCTTCTTTTTAATTGCCAAGGCCTAGAACTTTCCAGAAGCATTTCCACTTCATGGTTGCTTTCAATGATATAGCCGTCCGCGTCTCTAATAACATCATATTGCTTGATGGGAAAATAGCCTGTATCGGTGATGTAGACCAAAGATTTTTCGCCTTCGATGAAACGATAGCCAAATGGTTCAGCGGCATCGTGGAAGGTTGGAAATGGTAATACCCTAAAGTCAAATAAATCAATCGCTTCATAACCCTTTACAATCACAAATTTCTCTTTGGCTATTTCACCGATATACCTTTTATCCAAGGAATTAAACGTACCCTCGCTCAAGATTATTTTTATATCGTGATTATTAACCAACACTCTTAATCCAGCAATATGGTCTGCGTGTTCGTGAGTAATGAACACAGCTTTCAAATCATCCAAATTCTTATCCATTAATTTTAATCGATATAATAGTTGTCTATAGCTTAAACCACAATCAATTAAAACTTTTGATTCGCCAATTTCTAGGTAAGTAGCGTTAGCTTGAGACCCACTGGCAAGTACGATAGCTTTCATTCTTTATCCTTCATTTCCTCAAGCAATTTCCTTTTTTCTTCTTCAATCATTTTCTGTTTTTCTTCTTCAAATTCTGTTTGTTTCTTTAATGTTAATAATTTTACAATATTTTTGATTTCAAAGACACCAATAAGCATAAAAATTATTATCATCAAGAGGAATACAATATTTAGACTATTGATAAAAAGTACTTCATAAACTGATCCGAGAATAGATGATTTTCCAATGTATTTGCCCACTATCAAATCAGGAGAAAAATTTATCTCCCAGGTTTCTGAGTAAGGATTATTATCTCCTTTTGTGGTGATAAGACCGGTAATCGGATCAATCCTGGAAATTCTATGAGTGATAATGACTTCTTGTTGGTCTGGTTTTCTAAAACTGATAATATCCTCTTCATCATATTCGAAATCACCTACATTTACAAAGATAATGTCGCCAGTCATAATCGAATCTTCCATTGAAGGCGTTATAACATAAAGAATTGCTCGATTGAAGACACTTGGAATCTGTTCTTTTTTTAAAGACAGCCCTAAATGCACAATTAAAAACATTGCCATGGCGACAAAAACATATGGGAGTATATTAATTATTTTCAGCAATATTTTTTTCACATTTTACTCCTAAAAAAACGAAGTTCGTAAACTTCGTTATTTTTACATAAACCCTCTAAAAGCTAAAGTTGTTATCGGGGCCCAAATACCCTCTTGTTCATATGTTATTTCCAATGTAATTGCCACCAAAATTTCTTTATCTGCGTACTCATTGGAGACTTTAAAACCATCATAACTCAAAGATGTTATCAATGTATGAGATATTGAGTCTTCTAGAATCGCATCATAGTACCAATATCCGTCGGATTCATAGAAGAAATCCGAGTTAAATCCAACCTCTAAATGTTCATTAGCTTGAACGTCAGTAAAAACTTTCTGAACTGGTGTTGAAGGATTGTATGTTAATGTCTGACTATCATATGTTATATCAATTTTGGTATATTCTATTTTCATTCGCACATATATGTCTTGATCGCCAGAATAATTTGTAATACTAACATCTTCTTGAAGCAACTCTAACTCAGGAAAAATAACACTGCCAGCGATAAATTCTCCGCCGAAATTATAAGTTATACCACTAAGATTTCCACTAAATGGATTTATTGTTCCGGTAGTATTCAATGTCCACCATGCCAGTGTGGTAACTACAAATAAAAAACTAGACGCAATCAATGCAACGAGTGATAGCGTGAAGCGCTTCTTCATATAATTACCCCCTTCTATTCATCTAACGATTTTGCATCTTTCTGGCTCTCTCGGCTTTTTCCAACAATTCCTTTGCTCGATTAATTTTTTTCTTCTTGGCCAGTCTTTCTTGAGCTATTTGTTTCTTTCTTTGCAAATCAAGACGTCTTTCTTCAGCTTTTCTAGCTTCAATTTCAGCTTTTTTCTTGGCAATTCTTTGATTTAATTCTTCGCGATAATTATTGAGGTTCAACATCGCCAAAGCTTTTTCAGTTTCAATATTTTTCAGATTTTCTCGTTTAACTTTTTCAATTTCCCTATATGTCTTAACTATCTCTGATTGAATATCAATCTTCTTTTGTAAGTCTTTTTCATCTTCAGGATTGAAGGTGTAATTGATAAAATCTTGGAAAGCGCCGTCGGCAATTTCTAATAGCTTTTGGTGAATGATTTCTATGCTTTTATCTTTAGGGATTCCTGCTTCAACCAAAGTTTCGTATCTTTGAATATTATTCTTTTTAATTTGATCAAGAAAGTATTGATTTAAGGTCTCGTCTTTGAAAACATATTCGCCCGAATCAAGATATTGATCGGCTTCAATTTTTGTTATTACCTTTGGCGTTTTAACTTTTCGGTAAGTGAAAGGTTGTTCGTGAGATAAAGCAAACTCTTCTATCTGATTGTTGGCAACAGTTGCATAAAGCACCATCATGGTGTTTTCTATCTGTTTGATATATTCTTCATCAAACTGGACGTTTCTTTCCAAAACGTCAGTTTCATAACCCACTCGATCAACAGTATCAAGAAATAACCATAAATCATAACATTGTGAGAACTCAATATTCTTCATGATAATGTTGGTTTTCATAATCGGTGGTCTTATTGGTGCAAAATTTTGCATTTGTCTCATGAATGAAGAATTCTTGTAGTTATTGATGGTATCTCGCAATTCTTTCATACGGTCAAAGAGTTCTTGGTTTTTCTTACAGACAGCGTCATCTTCCATATTACGTTTGATCTTCAAGGTAATATCATAATCAATATTGGCATTTTGATACTCGATAGTGGAGTTCACTTTCAAGTAATTGATGTATTCAGTATTCATCTTATGATTGATTAAACGATACCGAATTTCCAAGAATGTATGAATTTTATCAACAAGCGTCATTAAAAAGCGATTTTCATAGGTACCCAACTCTTGTTCGGAAAAAGAAGTTAGTAATTTAGTGGGTTGAATTTCGCCTTTTTTATTTGTTTTTTTAATCAATTGTGTATTGGCAGCTAAATGTCTAATTGTACTTGAGTCAATCTTTTTAGCTCTTTCAACAGGTACGACTTCTGAAACTTTTTTTAAGGTTTCTTTAGGAGAACGCATCAATTTATCAATAATAGGAATAATTCCTTCAATATTTGATAACCATGAATCATCAAAGATTCTACGTTCTCTTCTTTCTTTTTGATATAACTCGATTTTAGAGCTTTCTAAAAGGTTGATATACTGTTTTGCAAAATCATCGAGTTTATTAACGCCTTCAAAAGTTGTATTGATTTTTTTATAATAACGTTTAGCGGTTCCTTCTTCCATAAAAGACCTCCTAAACTAACTTTTGCAGGTTTTTAATGAAATTGACTGATTCTTCAAAGGCATTTTTGCCAAAAATCTTCTTAATTTGATTAATTAATTCTGTCAGTTCATTCTGTAAAAAGGCTAAGTTCAAACTTTCAAACTTGCGCAGAACCTTATAAGCAAAGATATAATCTAAAGCATCGAGTTCAGTGCCACCACAGGCAACATAAACTGGGACAAACTTATGAACTTGCGTCATGATACGGTTACCAAAGGCAATTCTAAAATGAACTTGGATGTATTTATCAAGAATCTTGAAGTTATTCAAAGTTTCTTGACTGATAGGGAACTTATAGAAAGCTTCATCAAACATTTCTTGTAAGTAAGCACTTGACATATGAATAGGTTTTGTCTCTGGAGCTTGGAAGTATTCACCTTTTGAATCGAATTCCAAGGAAATGGCACGGTCATAAACCTTATCAGTAATGGTGAAGGTTGAATCATCCTTGTTGGCCGTACCAACAAACCAAACGTTCAGCGGAACGGTAATCTTACCGTTGATAACTTTTAATGGGTCAGATGGTTTGGAATCTGGGACTAAGTCAATCTTCCATTCATTTGGATCTGGCATTTCCATGATTGACAAGAATTCTGCGAAGTAATATTCAATTCTCGCTAGGTTCAATTCATCGAGAACTATTATATTGACGTCTTTTCTATAAATAGCTTCATATAAGGCTTTCAAGAAGTCGGTTTCATTGAATCTCTTGGTAAACTCATTCAGATAACCAAGTATTTCAGCTCGGTCACGCCATGCCGGTTGTACGGAGATCATAGCGGCTGGATTATCGAAGAACTTACCCATGGCATATGGCAAAGAGGTTTTCCCAGTACCGGAGATACCTTCTAGGATGATAATCTTGGAAGCTGCCATACCGGCGAAAAAGTAGGAAACTATTCTTGGGGTATAATAAAGTTTTAATTGCGAAGCGGCGAAATTAACAAATCTGGTTACTAATTCCGGTAAAGATACATAATCATTATCTTCCATATAAATATGAGTGTCTTTACCAGCATATTCTTTATCTACAGCAATTAGTTTAACGAAACGAGACGGGCCAACTGGAGCAGTCGGTTGCGGTGAATCGTTTCCTGACTTGATGGACACAGGTCCCGTAAAAGGTCCGGACATACCCGCAGTTCCATAAGCTGGTTGTAAACTTCTGGAAGTTGTGTATTCTTCTCCAGTTTCACCAGTTTTAGGGTTAATTCCTAATTGCGACACTTTCATAGCTAATATTTGATTCTTTTCATCGATAAGATCGATTACTTTTTCATTTAAATCAGCGATTTCTTCAATCAATTCATTCTTTTCAATTTCAACTTTTCTAAAAGAAAAGTACTTCTTTATCCATATATAAATTCTTAAAACCAAAAAAATGACTAAGGTAAGGTTGAGCAAACCCGCTACAACGACCATAATCCAGGATAAAAGATTGAATTCATACAAAACGGAATCTTCAATCATGAGATTCCAGTAATCAATTATATTTTGAAAAAATCTAACTATTATATCATTCCATATAGTTTTGAAAAAGAAAACTATATCATTACCAATCGCTTCAAAAAGGTCAACGTAAAACGCTGAAAATTCTTTCACTTATGCTTACCTCCAGATAAATCCAAGGCGCTAAAGAATCTTATTCCTGTTGATCTTTTTCTTTTTCCGCCTTAACTTGCGCTTCCGCTTCTAGTTGTGCTCTAGCGGCAGCTATTGCTTCTTCTTGCATTTTAACACGATCTTGTGTGTGTTTTTGAACATTATATTCGGCGTATATTTTCATAAATTTAACTACTTCATAAACTAATAAAGCTAAACACGGAACTACGATAAAGAGGAAGAAACCCAAACTTGATTTTAAAAAAGAAGTGAATCCATCGACAAATGTCCCGAATCCAGACCAAGCTTTGCCCGTCCATTGTCCATAAATTTCTGATTCAACAATTATTCTTGGATCATTATCTGCATTTGCTTCACCTTTTGTTGTGAATCTCCAAGTAGGATTTGTTTTATCAATACTGACAATCTTATGAGTGTTGAAATAAGCAATTACACCATCTTCAGTAATCATGAAATCTTGAAATGTAATAACATCCCCGGGGTTTAGCTCTTTTGGATTAATATCAGTTCGAACGAATATTAAGTCACCCTCACTAAAAACAGGTTCCATGGATCCAGATTGAACGGATAAAGAAGTTATACCTAAAAATGAAATGGAGTTACCATCTTTCTTAGAGAATAATCCAAATATCGCATACACAAAAACGATAAATAATACGACGTAAAATGCAATATTAAGTATCTTCTTCATTTTTAAATTTTTAACTGTAGTTTCTGCCATTTAATTCACTCCTCAACTTAAAAAGACTATCATCTAACTATTATATAGCAAAAAAATCTTTTTTTCACTATAAAATTGAGAAATGGGCAAAAAAAGTTACATTTACAAACAAAATGAATAAAAACAATCATCTTCCCCCATAGGGGAACATAACTTAGGGGGAACCCTAAGTTATGTTTATTTAAAAATAAGTAAAATTATCCTTTGTACTTAAAGCCAAATGCAACTTGGAACGTTGCTAAAATTATATCGTTTGAAGCTTGAGCGTCCCAGCCTTCGATATAAATTGCGACACGTACTAGGGTTGGAACGTTAAAATTAACTGTATAAAGATCTGAAGTAGATGTTGTAGTGTTTACTGTAAATCCAGTTGTACTAGGCGCTACGTTATTAGCTGCTACTGTGTCATCATAACCAGTCATCCCCTCAACAAATGTGAAACTATCATCTGTATCATTTCCAAATAGATACATATCTCCTTCACCAGTAGCTTCAGTACCACCATGGTCACT
>JAKPZU010000300.1 GCA_029559915.1 Bacillota bacterium | reverse complement strand
GCAAAAGCGGTGGTGCCAACGACAGCAAATTTATTGCTGTTGACCATGAATATATTTTATGCTATGCCAAACACGCTGATTATTTGAATTTCAAACTTGATAAAAATGCAACGGTTACTACCTCATATAATTTAGAGGATGAAAAAGGGAAATATGCCCTTGATAGATTAGATAAGCAATCTATCAGGTATTCAAAAAGCTTGGATTATGAAATAGTAGATTCAGAGGGAAACATTTATAGACCTGCACATAAAAACCCTAATGAACCGAATGCTTCATGGAGATGGGGAAAAGAAACAGTTAAAGAGCGATTTAATGAGCTTGTATTCAAGGATGGATTTGTTTACACAAAAAATTATCAGAAAGAAGGCAGTATTCCAAGAAGTCTTCTATTAGAAGACAGATTTGGTAGGACTCGAACCGGAAAAACAGACTTCACGAGTTTATTTGATGCAGCTTACTTTACAGCTCCTAAACCGCCAAAATTGATTTCATTTCTTACGGATATTTCGACAAACTCCGGAGATTTAATTGTGGATTTTTTTGCAGGAAGTGGAACTACAGCACAAGCAATTTATGAGTTGAATAAAGAGGATAAAGCAAATCGTAAATTTATTTGCGTGCAATTGCCTGAACTGTGCGAAGAAAATAGTGATTCAGTCAGGGCAGGTTTTAAAACCATTTCTGATATTTCAAAAGAAAGAGTTAGGCGTGCATCCCAAAAGGTGAAAAAAGAAATCAAGGAAGAAATCCATAAACTACAAACGGAACAGGCAGCCTTAAAATCAGAAATACCAACTGAAGAGACTCTCCAAAAAATCAGTAAGATTCAGACCGATATTGAGCTATTAAAAAATCAGGATCTAGGGGTAAAAATTTTAAAGATTGAAGACAGCAATTTTAAGCAATGGCAACAAATTGAAGGGAAGAATCTGGATGCCCTTGCCGAGCAAATGAAATTGTTTGTGGACCCGGTGTCCGAATCAGCCACCATCGAAAATATGGTATATG
>JAKPZU010000244.1 GCA_029559915.1 Bacillota bacterium | reverse complement strand
GTGTTACTATGACAGGATCCGAGCTGCCAACCTTCCCTAAGGAATCCACGGCTTCAATTGTGAAAGTAATCGAAGTTTCTTCTCCCACCTTAAAGGTTGAGGAGTCCCAGGGAATGGATACCATCAGATCCTCAGGATTCTCTGTTGAATAGACAACATTTCCATTTACGATCAGTGATACAGATTGTATGTCTCGATTTACCCCATCCGGAAAACTAATCTGTGATTCTACAAGAATTGGTTCAGAACCGGATTGAGAGAATATAGCTCCTGTTAATGGGGATAAAATTTGAACTCTTGGGGGAAGAAAATTGATGTCTAATCTGTATGAGGTCGAAGTTTTTACTGTATTCGAGGCATTTACAATGGAAATCACATGTGTTCCGTTCACTAATTCCGGTATTCGGTATTCAACCAGGTATTGGTTCTTCCAGATAGAAATGTGCTCAAAAAAAGGATCTAAAGTAGCTTTTGAGCTGTTATTGTAATAAAGATAATTACCGTTACCAATCGCTGCCACTTCTTTGAGGTCTGTATCCCAAGGCTTTTCGTCTCCACGGAACAAGATCGTAGAAACAATGGGAGCGTCCTCAGCTTTCATCAATTCTGTAAAATTGTTTATATATTTATCGTCCGTAATTTCTAAACCGGGGGTCAAAAAAAGGATAAATTCTTTCTTTTCATCGTCGACATCTTTTAAGAGATAGAATGCCCTATTAATTCCTGCCACACCATCAGAATATCTAGTTGGGTTTGGACTATAAGATTTTAATTTTTCTGTAATATTTGCAGTTGAGGTTCCAAAATCAACGATAGATTTTAGCTGCCGGTCTTCGTTTGAAACTACCATAATAGAATCATTTACGCCTGTGCGGCTCAAAAATGCATTGATAAATTCTTTCATTTCGTCAAGCCGAGATTTTCCTGTTGCACCGCGCGCATCAAGCCCTAAGCCGGCGTCGATTAAAATAAGCACTCGCACGCCAACTTCTTTTTCTTGAAAACTAAAATCAGCCAAGGACTCGTTATCGTAAACCTTAATATCTGTTTCTTTTAACCCCGAAATCGGAACCCTATTTACGTTATAAGAATAAAAATAAACTGAATTCGTAGCGGGTCCAGAAAGAGCCTGACTGGTAATCTCAAAGTACGAAGGGCTCGTTTGAGCAGAAACAATTGGGGAAAATAGGCTAAACAGAAGACTCGTTAGGAAAAAGGTAATAATGAGAAGCCATTTTTTAATCACGACGATCCTCCAAATTTGATTACATTTCATATAAGTGATTCAAACTTGAAATCCAAATATGAATAATATTTTAAATTGTAATTATTAATTAATTACTGTTCCAACTCGTCAAGATGCTGTTTCTAAAGCTTTATTGTAACTTAATATTTGAAAGATGAACCCTCCCCACAGCTATTTGCAGGAATATGTCCTCTTTTGATTAAATTGGTTGGACGGATTGCGCCATCTGTATAAATTTGAGTACACCAAAATCAAAGTCTTCTGGTGCCGCCATAAAAGAAAGATGTACTATCTTTTCATTTACTTCGATAAATACATCTTGGACGCGATAAGGCGCAGAACCGCCATCAACCCACCGATAGCGACATGACCATGCAACCAAGCCTGCTTTTTGACCTAATAACTGGAACGGTGGTATGTTCTCCCCGATGAACGCCGAATTTACATTGTATCGATACTTAATTTCGGCAAGATTTTGTGCAGTCAAGTTTTGCTCAGCAATGATATCAATATTTATCGAATAGTGCCGCCCTTCAATTTCATATTTACACCTATATACTTCAGCGTCTGGTTGTTTCAATTCAATCCATCGCATTGTAGAATCAATGGAAAAAAGACAAACAGAGGTGGACACGATCTTATTATTAGGCATCGAAAAAACCACCATTAATTAATTCAATTTTATTTACATCACTAATATTAACTCTAACGCTATTGCTAGAATTATCCCAATAAACATTTATGGCAGCATCTAAACCTTGTTCCTTAAAAGTCTCCTCTAACTCCTTTTCATATACAGATGCATAACCTCGCTGGTTTAATATAACTTTATACTCGCTGGAAGTATAGGTATTATCCATGTTAAATATTGATTCTCCTGTCTGCAGTTCCGGATTAAAATCATAGCCACGTGAATGTGCCAGTATTTCCGAATGAACCCTTTCGGAAATTGAGGCTTCAAATTCTTTTTCAAGACCATTCCAATTTATCTCATCGATCTCTTTTTGAGATTTAATTGCGGGACTCAATTTATCAAATGACTGATAAGGTTTTTCAATGATTTCTGTATCCACCCTTTTAGTCTCATAGTCAATAGCGTGTTGCATTTCATGTGCAAGAGTTTCTCTTATATCATAATTATTTGATAAATCATTATTTAATAAAATAGAAGATTTATTTGGTGAGTATACACCTTTAGCCCCTGGAATCGTGGAAGGATCTACCCAATTAATTTGGATAATTTCGCCATTTTCAGCACCAAAATAATATTTTTTGCCATCTTTGTCATATTCAAAACGAATGTTCGCCGCTTTACAATCATCTAGTAGCTCTTTTCCTCTTTGATCATCTAAAAAATATTCAAAAACCCCATCAACATCTTTTTTAAAAAATATGCCAAAAGGGTAAATAAAACTTGCTATAAACGAACTAAATGAACTAGAGATGACATTATTTTCAGAAATTATTTTTAGATTTGAGCCTTTATCTACTTCTATCCACTGATTAATTTCAGACTCTAGTTGTAGGCCTAAATTAGAAAGCTCTAATTTCAGCTCAGTAATTTTATTTAAGACTGCCCCCGTTTGAGA
This sequence comes from Bacillota bacterium, assembly GCA_029559915.1. Classification (GTDB taxonomy): domain Bacteria; phylum Bacillota_I; class Bacilli_A; order Izemoplasmatales; family Hujiaoplasmataceae; genus UBA2289. The sequence goes on along the minus strand of JAKPZU010000244.1, from coordinate 1,924 downwards.
TACAAGCTCTTCACGAGAGCCTCCCTCCCAAGGCATTGATTTCAATATGCCAGCCAAAGAGTTGGTATTCTCTTCGATATAATTTGAACTTTTTTTAATTGAATTTGCTAAATTTGATACTACTTCCGTATCCATGTGGATGATATGAGACATAAGCTAACTTCCTCATTAATAATTTATTGTATTATAATAATTAGTTTTCACAATAACTTAATATTTCGGTAACAACTGGACTAACGATTCCTTGGCAGCTTCAAAGGAGAGAGCCTTGATCTCCAATTTCCAGACTTGTTTATCACTGTGAAAATATCTTGTTGTCTGTAAAAGCAATTTGGTGGTTTGTATTAATTGCATTTGGACATTGTTAATTAGCCTTTTCTCATTAATATGATAGACCATATTCAATTCAAAATAAATTATGGAATCAATATAGGCATCAAGAATAATTTCAAAGTTATCGGTAATCCCTGCTCGATTTAATACTTCAATAGCTTTCTCTCGTTTTTGTTGTTCGAACAAATAGATTGCAAGTTCTAAAATTCTTTCATTGACATCAACTTGAAATTTAATATCATTTTGAATTATGCGTGCATCAATCTCCGAAAGGGTGTTATTTACAATTTCTTCCCTATCCTGAAGTGTGCTCAAGACATAATTTCCATCTTTTTGTTTCAATTCTAATTGCCAATTGGGTAAGAAATAATAAATCTTTTCTTCTTGATTAATAACATTTTTGATAGTTAATACATGTTTTGGATGAACGCAGGAAAATATTAGAGGTACAATGCTTTCTTTAAGATCTATTTTGTTATTCTCTGTATTTTGGAGTAAACCTCTAATGAGCAGAGATTTTTCAGCCTCAGTTTCTGTCTGAGTTATTTTTTTTTGAGACATGCCCAAGGTGGGGTCATTGACTCCATAAATTACTCCGGGACCAAAAAATCTTGCCAAATACCAAAACTCGAATGGTGATAATTTTAATTCCTTCAGAATTATATTATCTTGTTCTTTCATCTAATTACCCAAGTTTCTTATTCAATAAATCAATCAACCATGAATATTTTTACATTAGCATTATTTTTTAAAGGTGTAGCAAATGCAGTTCCGACAGTTGTATTATTTGTATTCATCGCGCCTGCTTGCGCGATCTGAATTGATCTTAAGTCAGATATATCTTGATTTGGTCTTACGACTGCAACATGTCCTTCAGAAAGGACAATAGCCATTTTCCCAGAATTTACATGCGTTTCAAGAGCTTCAAGATTAGATGTGGACACCTCTCTCCATCCATCTGCCGCAGCTGAAATCGGCGCGTTTTTATCGGTAAAGTACTTCCACAAATCCGGAGATGCTATGGTCATTGGATCATTTTTGTTAGACCACTCACCTTTTGTAGGAAATGGAACTCCCATTGACCTTGCCACATCGCCTGCAAACACGTTGCAATAAGTATAATCATCTTTTTTGTATCGAGGATTTGTATCAACCCCAAATTGATTTATAGCAGCATCATAGAACCGTGGATCTCGATGACTACTATCGTTATGAAATGGGATGTTTGCTTGTCTCCAGTGAGTTACTGTTGTACCGGGTGCTGGTTTATTCCCATTATATACCGCTAGTTTTTCATTGATTAATTGGTCGGCAACTGGGAGCTTTGTATTAATGTTTTCAGCTTCTGCGTTCAATGATTCAATTTCAGATTGATATCTTTTTTTCATTCCGTTTAAATCTTCAATTTGTTTTCTATAATTATCCGCAACTTGTTCGTATTTTTCGTCCTGGTTGAAGATTTTATTGAGTAACCTCGCTTCTTCTTGTTCCGCATTTCTAAGTTTTTCTTCACAAATAGCAATTTGGGCGTCAATCTCTGAGATTTTACCCTCTAGTTTAGGCGTTTGAAGATTGATCTCACCTAGACGAG
>JAKPZU010000259.1 GCA_029559915.1 Bacillota bacterium | reverse complement strand
ATCACGAACGAGCGCTGGGAGGTGGAGTGGGCATCCTCGCCTTCCACCTTGGGCGGCTTGTTCTTCGTGCCCCGTATCTTGTCGGCGATGGTCTTCGCATAATCCTTCTCCTGTTTCAGCGCCTTGCTGCGGTTGAACATGGCGAGCAGCCGCGTCACGAGCTTGTTCAAAGGCTTGAACAGCGCCGCCCGGTCGGACACCGCATCGTTGTACGCAATGAGCGGATTCTTCACGGCACTGTTGGCTGCCTTGCAGGCCGTGTGCTGCGCCGTGAGGGCAGGTAGTTTCAGCGCATTGTCGGAAGGTTGGTAGCCCGCCCCCATATTGGTGCAGGCAGTAATCATGGTTTCAAAATTGGCCACGTTCTTGGCGTGCCCGGTTTCGGAATTGCTTGCCATAAAAAGAAGTGTTTTAATGGTTATGAATGTCCCCGCCGAGGGAAGGGGTTCCGGGGGCGGGGGTGAATGACTGCATTAGTGGTTTTTGAGTTGAGTCACATCATTCAGAAGTATGATGTAGGCTTCTACTATTACTATTTCCTTCTAATAAATATTTGATATATTTCTTCATTAGTTAGTTTAATTGATAGTTCTCTGCCTGAGAAAATAATTAAATCAAAATGCATGGCATTGAAAACAATCCAATCATTCTCATTTTCTAAGGCACTGTTTAATATAATTAAAATATCAGATGGCTGTCTAATGTAGCTGCTTTTGATTGTTAATGTTTTGTGTTGTGAAATTTCATAGTATAAGTGTCCATCAAAAAGATGAACAAGTTTATTCATCAGCGCTTCAAAATTTTTAATTATTGAGGCTTTAAAAGATGGGTTCTTAATGTTGTCAATAAATATCAAATCGTTTGCTTTAAAATAGTGATAATCAATGTCATGTTCTTCTTCATCAATTGGATTTTTTTCATTATAATCAATAAGTTCCATAAACTCGTAAGTGGCTAAATCCTCTCCACTCATCACCCCTATAATATAACCATAAATTGTTTTTTCATTGCTTTTTAGTTTCAATTTTACTAAATTTCCATCATTTGCTAACTTGTTTATAAAGGTGTCCGAAATATCATTTCTTTTATCTGTAAACTCATTTGTAGAGGCATCTGAAATACTGTCATTTGAATTTTTATCTTCCTTAAAAAGAGTCAACAACGACATCCGATTTAAATTTTCGAATATTTTTGTGTATTCTATTATTGGAGCTACAAAATCATGTTCCCTCATTGGATATGCAGCTATTGGGCCAGTAATTCCATATTTATCATCTAGGAAAAACTGAGGGAATCCTTCAAGTGTCAAATAAATATCACATGAGAGTCCATTTGAAATAAACGATATGTCTTTATATTTCATTGCATTTGCGTATGATTCCATAGAAAATGCAGCAATGATGGCATTTTTAATGATAGATAGTGTACCAATTTTTAATTTTGATAGTTCATTGTATTGTTTTCTAAGAAAACTTAAATCTTCTTCAAATTCCTTCAAAATTTTTATTTCAATGCCATTCGAAAATAGTCCATTTTGCTGCGTGTAAAATCCGATTGGCTTAAAAAAAGTTACCATTTTTTGTGTAACACCTTTTCCGAATCCAGTTATATTTTCAATTTTTGCATCTTCGATTGGCATTTGAAGCATTATTTCAAGATTGATATTTCCAGCTTCAGCTTTGAAAAGCCTGAAGCTGGTATCGAAAGCTTCAAAAACAACTATCTTGGAATCAGACTTGAAGAGTTTTTTAACCTCATTTACTGTTTCAGGTAAAAGAAGGGCTAAAGTCATTTCTTGTGTCGGAGTAAACATAATTTCATTCTTTTAGGGCTTGAAATGTTTTGAAAAATCATCAACAGCAATTCAAACTCTTTTTAGGGATTTCTGTCGAGCTATTACGCTGTTCAGCAAACCGAATACGATTTTTTAAGTTTTC
>JAKPZU010000233.1 GCA_029559915.1 Bacillota bacterium | reverse complement strand
TCGTTCCAATTCAACCATAGGGCAGATCACACAAAATCATATCTATTGACTTTGATTCTATGTACTTCATAGCTTCTAAACAATCAGCATTTATTAAGCTATTCAGTTGAATTTGCCCTATGGTTTTTACCTCCTCTATGTTATTAAAAATAATCATATATCCTCCCTTTTATTTTGTTCAGCTTCTTCTATTCTTTTTTGTGCAATATTAAAATACTTTTCGTCTTTTTCAATTCCGATAAAATTTCTATTTGTATTTATGCAAGCAACTCCGGTTGAGCCTGAGCCCATGCAATTATCAAGAACCGTTTCGCCCTCGTTTGTATATGTTTTGATTAGATATTCTATCAACGCTACTGGTTTTTGGGTTGAATGCATTGCTTGTTTTCCTATAACATTAGCAAATTTTAAGACATCATTTGGAAACCCTGTAAATGCTTCATACTTTTTGCCTATTTGATTAGGTCTTTCCCCAACAATTCCACCAGCATTAAAGTTTTTAGTAACTGTTTTTTCACCTATACTTCTTATTCCTTGAGGATTATAAGGCATTCGATTCTTGACTTGTGATTTATGCCCCCATTTAGCTTTACTGAATATACTTATTGTTTCTATTGCTTTCATTGGTCTATTCTTAGCATGTTGATACAATCCAGCTTTTGTCTTTTCCCAATACCAATCATATCGGTATAGTTTGAAATTACTCATTCTTAACGCACTTGAGAACGGTTCGCTACCGAATAGCACTATTGCCCCATTATCCTTAATGACCCTCTCATACTGTTCCCACAATGGTTCAAAAGGTATAACTACATCCCACCTGCAAGAAGTCGTTCCGTAAGGCAGGTCGCAGAGAATCATATCAATAGATTTATCAGGAATATCTTTCATTAGTTCTAAACAATCACCGTGTAATAATTCTATCATAAACTCCCTCTACGCTTTCTCAATGCGACTCTTGGCAATCTCAAAATACTTATCGTCTTTTTCTATGCCAATAAAATTACGTTTTGTATTGATACAGGCGATTGCGGTAGAGCCACTCCCCATAAAAGCGTCGAGCACGCTATCGCCGCTTACGGTTGTTTTTGTAATGAGGGTTTCTAAAAGCTCGACGGGCTTCTCGTTGGGATGGATAAGATTTTGCGGAGCTACGCGCTGGACGCGAATTATGTCCGTGGGGCGTCCGTCGGGAAATCTGAAATCCGCGTTCGACCAAAACAATATGCTTTCGTATCGGCTGGCAAACGCCCGTTTTAAATCGCCCATGCCGTGAACAACCTTGTCCCAAATAAGTACGTTCTTAGGTTTCATTCCAGCGTCTGTCATAAGTTGGATGAAATGATGTTGTACATCCCATCGCGTAAAGATCATGACCGCGCCCTTGTCGCTTACGATTCGTTTCAATTCTGGAATGAACGCAACGAACGGCTCTTTGTCGCCCTGTATCTTTGGCATCCAATCGTCCTTGTTCTTCTTCCGCCGAGACTGGAAGTCAATTCCGTAGGGCGGGTCGGTCAAAATCAAGTCAACCGAACCACTAGGAATATCTTTCATTAGTTCTAAACAATCACCGTGCAATAATTTTATCATAAACTCCCTCTACGCTTTCTCAATCTCAATGCGACTCTTGGCAATCTCAAAATACCTATCATCTTTCTCGATGCCAATAAACTTTCTGTTCGTGTTGATACAAGCGACACCTGTTGAACCTGAACCCATGCAATTATCAAGAACTGTCTCACCTTCAAGTGTGTAGGTTTTGATTAGGTATTCCATTAAAGCAACAGGTTTTTGTGTTGGGTGTAATTTTTGTTTATCTCTACTAAATTCTAATATATCAATGGGGTATCTTTCTCCATTAGATATAGTTATTACATCTTTTTGACACCCATAATTTTTACTATGAGTTCCGTTTTTATTCTCATAAGGTTTATAACCTTTTCGCATTTGCGGATTATAAGTAGGTTGGTTTCTATAGAATACTAATATATTTTCGTGAATTTTCAAAGGTGCTTTCTTGGCATTCAAAAATCCTGTCCCATTTTCCTTTTTCCAAATCCACTCATATTTTAGCATTGATAAATTTGAGCAGCCTAAAACCTTATCAAATGGAGTTTGTGCAAATAAAACTATTGCACCGTTATCTTTTATAATTCTTTCGTACTGCTCCCATAACGGTTCAAAAGGAATAACCACGTCCCATTTGCACGCTGTTGTTCCATACGGCAGGTCGCAGAGAATCATATCAATAGATTTATCAGGTATCTTTACAGGCATTATATCTAAACAGTCTCCATGATATAATTCAATCATTTCTAAACAACTCCTCCTTTTTATTTTGTTCAGCTTCTTTAATTCTTTTCTTTGCTATATTGAAATAT
>JAKPZU010000204.1 GCA_029559915.1 Bacillota bacterium | reverse complement strand
TTATTTCTCAAAAAGCAAATCCTTTCAGTGATCTTCTTGCACTTGAAGGAGTTCGCTTAATTTTTGAAAATTTACCCGAGGCTGTTCGAAACGGAAAGAACATCGAAGCCAGATCTGCGGTCTCTTGGGCGGCGACTCTTGGAGGAATGGTACTTTGTTTAGCTTCCGCCACATCGGCTCATGTGATCGAACACAGTTTGAGCGGGATTGATCCGACTGTCATTCACGGAGAGGGGTTGATCATGATCTCAAAAGCTTTTCATCAGTTAGGAGCGGAGAGAATACCGGAACTTTATTCAAAATTAGCTTTTGCGATCGGTATGGGCGATTCAAAAAAGACCGTTCAAGAAAATGCCAAAGCTTTCTTGGATGCACTTGAAGCATTAAAAATCGCATGCGGCGTAGGAGGTTTGAACTTATCTGACCATGGATTTACCGAGGATGATATTGATCGTATAGCCGAGGGAGCTTATGTTATCGGAGGTGGCGCTTTAACCAGAGATCAATACAAAATTTCAGATCAAGATTTAAAAGAAATTTTGCGGAATTCTATGCATGACTGAAAGTGTTTTGATCACCGGATCCGTTCGGAGACTTGGTAAAATAATTGCCTGTCATTTGGCTGATTTGGGTTATCATGTCTGGCTGCAATATTTACATGATGACATGGAAGCAGAGAACACCTGTCAACAAATCAATCGAGCAGGGGGTTCTGCTTCACTTATAAAGGCGGATCTTCAAGATACGGATGAGATTATCCGAATGTTTGATTTTATTCGTGAAAATGGCGAGTTGACGACATTAATTAACAATGCCGCAATATTTTATCGAAGCAACTTAGCCACATTATCCGTAACAGATTGGGACCGTTTATTCGATATTAATTTGAGAGCCGTTTGGTTATGTTCCAGAGAGGCGGCGAAATTGATTGGTGAAAACCCGACGAAATCGGGTTTGATTATCAATATGTCCGATTCGGGATCTTACCAATATTGGAGAGAATATGGCGGATATACTCTGAGTAAAGCAGCCGTAAGGGATTTAACCATTCTTCTCGCAAAAACGTTTGCGCCTAAAATCCGAGTCAATTCAATTTCTCCCGGTCTGATTTTGCCTGAGGAATCGATGGATGAGAAGACATGGAAACATTTATCCTCTGAGACTTTATTGAAAAAATCAGGGGAACCGGAAGATATTTTAAACGCTGTCGATTACTTGATGAAATCGGATTATATAACAGGTATTGATATTCCGGTTGACGGCGGATATCGCTGGAAATAAATGATGCAATCAAAATTTTATCGACAATTGCAAATGATCTTAAAGGTTGTTCCTTGGTGGAAGATACCGATTAGTTTAGGGGTGATGCTTTCAACCGTTGAATTTATTAATTTTTGGGATGTACCGATAAATTGGACGGCTTTTGTTTTGATTTTTTTAATAACGATTATTTCTTTAATCACAGCCAATCTTCTCCAAATGCGGCTTTATATTTTTTCATCCGATGAAAAATCAATTACGTTCTTAAATGTACCTTGGGGGAAACCGAAGGAGATCAATAAGAATGAAAAAGATGCCGTATCGGTTAACCTGGTTATCTATTTCTTATTCTTTTTATTAGTTGCTGTATATATGTCTTTTCTTTTCTTGAATAAAAAGAATCAATGGAACTTAAACTTTGTTTTCCTGTTGATGATTATTTCGATTTTAATTTTCTCTTTTGCGGGAAACAATCCAAGAATCAACTGGTCCGAAGAGCTTTTCGACGGATTGTTAACTGTTTTCTTCCCATCTGTCTTAGTGATATTGGGCCATCAAAATTATCCTTTTCAAAAATATATTCTCAGCTATCTGATTCCGGATTTTTGCTTTTTTCTGGCATTCCGATTCATACTGGGTATGTCGATGTTAGATCATCAAGTTTCCTTTAAACCAGGCTTTTTTGTCAATTATTTGCAAAAGAGAAAATTCAGGCTACATCATTTATTTTACTTTTTAGCATACCTTTCACTGATTCTAATGAACCGGCTTGGTGTAAGTTGGGAGTTATTGGCGCCGCAATTACTTCTACTTCCATCAGTGTCCTTCCAGATTGTTCTGATTGAGAAAATAATGAAGGGTTTTCCCGTAAATTGGAAATTATTAGGGTGGCTCTCTTATCTAAATCTTATTCTGTTGCTATACTTTCAATGTATTACGATTGGTTTTTATGGATTTTAATTAAAAAGAAATTGATCAATAAGATTTTATATGGCGGATTATAAAATGTCGATCACAACACTTCGATAAAAAGGTGGAATTATGAAAATCAGATCCTGCAAATATGTAATTTTAGCTTTATTAGCTTTTTTTGTTACATCCTGTAACATGCCTGAGCGGAATGTCGATAAAAATGTGCTTTATACCATTGCCGCATCAACCATTCAAGCCGAAAATAACAGGATCGCTTCTCTTACACCGCCGACCCCAACCTCGACTTTGACAGAAACCCCGACGATTACGTTTACGCCGACGATAACATCGACTCCGACAATCCCGCCGACCGCAACTTGGATTACCCATCCGGCCGGATCTGCAGAAGTATTAATCCTTTACTATAATGATGTTGCCAACAATGCGAATGAAGATCCTTATTATCAATGGGAAAGTCCATTAAATGTTCCTTCCGTTGAATTTGAACAACAAGTCCGGATACTGTATGAATTGGGATATACAAGTATCGGGCTGTCGCAGTTGGTAAAAGTATTGCTTGAAGGAGGGGAACTTCCTCCGAAGCCGGTTATGTTCACTTTTGATTCATCCAAGCTCGGACAATATAAAAATGCTTATCCCATTCTCAAAAAATATGGGATGGCGGGGAATCTGATGTTAGTTGCAGCACAGGTTGATACGAAGAACTGCCTTTCATCTGACCAAATAAAAGAAATGATGAATGATGGGTGGGAACTTGGCAGCAGCGGATATGACGGAAATCATGATCCCGCTTATTATGGGCAGGAAATCGGTAAGTCCAAAATATTGCTCGAAGAAAAATTCGGTGTGCCCATTGAAGTTTTTGCTTATCCGGGAGGAATTCCAGATTCCGGCGGTGTTATGGCCAGTAAAGTCAGTTCAAGTTTGTATAAAGCAGCGATGGGAAAGCAACATGTGACTAAACAAAGTCGCGACAATCTTTATTATCTCGGCCGATTTGAAATAACCAAAGGGCTGCCATTAAATGATTTTCTGAGTTATCTCCCTTGGAAAGAGGGAAATATATCTGAAGAGACAATGAATTGGACTCTGCCGACGGTTACTTTCACACCGCCTGCTGCCTTACTGCAAACCCAGGAAACCCCAGCTCCGTAATCTTAAATACTACTCATTTTCAAAATAAAAAGCGCTCCGATTTCATAAAAGGAGCACTTTTTATTTTGAAAAATACCGTTTCTTTACGTTAAATTAATCCGATTGGGATCCGAATCAATCATTCGGGAACTTATGCCATATGATCAGATATTTAGGATTCGACAAGATCGGAGAGCTTATATTCTTTCAAAATATTATTGATTTTTGTTCCGATTTCCTTCCATAAACCCATTGCAACGTCATTTTCAGATGTATCGATATCGGTTTCAATGGTCGGTACAGAGAATTGCCCTTCCAAGGCATTAAAGATATCATAAAGTGTGATATCCAAACCTTTTGAACCCAATCTT
>JAKPZU010000254.1 GCA_029559915.1 Bacillota bacterium | reverse complement strand
CTGACAATTTTGCCAGTTTGCCCCCCATTGAAGCTACCAAAGGTCCCAAAACCAAAGTAGTTTTATCGCCAACACCACCAGTGGAGTGTTTGTCAACCTTTATTCCCTCAATCTTCGATAAATCAATGATATCACCACTGTAAAGCATGGCTTTTGTTAAGTGTGCCGCTTCTTCATTGGTCATGCCTTGAAAAAAAATCGCCATCAATAAAGCGCTGATTTGATAATCGGGAATGTCGCCTTTGACGTAACCATCAATCACATATTTAATTTCAGTTTCACTAAGGACTTGACCCATCCTTTTTTTCTCAATAATGTCAACTACTCTCATTGATAACCCACCTCTAGTATAGTAATAATATTATACACCAGGAAATAATATATGTAAACTAAGGAAATGTAAACATTTTCATCTCAAATTTCTTTGCTTTTGTTGAGATTGTAGTATAATCATAGTGGTGATAAAATGACAGAGATTTACCTTTTGCGTCACGCAGAAACCGACGCCAATAAAAACTATATCGTCCAAGGCCGCTTGGACAATCCTATCAATAAAACTGGCTTCGAACAAGCTCTTGCCGTCGGAAAATATTTGAAAGATCAAAAGATCGTTTTTGATTTAGTCATATCTTCACCGCTGAAAAGAGCATTCAAAACCGCTGAATTAATCAATCGTGGCATGGTCGTATCGCGACCGATATTGATTGACAGAGATTTGATTGAAAGAAATTTCGGTGATTATGACGGTAAGAAAATAACTGACGACTACTATGAATTGCAAAGAAAAGGGTTGATTCCCAATATGGAAACTGATGAAGAATTAGAGGAAAGAGTATTAAATACCTTGACGAAAATTGCGGAAAAGCATGATGGCAAGCGACTTCTAATCGTCACTCACTCTCATGTTATAAAGGCATTGTTGCACCAACTTGTTGAAGGTTTTTCCTATATGGAATATCTTCATAACTGCTCTATGAATTGTCTGATATATGAAAACGGGAAATTTCAAATCACTTCCTGTAATTACTATCCGCTGGATAAAAAATAAGGCTTAACTCCCTTTTTTAAGGAAATTAAGCCTTTTTTATTTAATTGTTTGGATATGAACTGCCGTTATAAGGGTTGAATGGCGAGGTGGAATTAAGCAGATCCTCGACCAATAGATCCCGCATGAATTTGCCGGTATAAGTTATGTCTTCACCCAAAAGAAAATCATAATCGGTTTTGTCGAAGATATAGTCAACCGCTCCCACTGTATAATATTGATCAAGAACAATCGGAGAACCGTTAATATAGACCGTGTAACCATCAGTGCTTAAGGAATCGTCAAAAGCTGTATCGTAAGGGTTGTCTAAATAGAAGTCTCTAATCTGCATGCCAGTCATTCTTGATGTCTTGATGACATTATCAAAGGGATAAATGGTAATCATTTCTCCCATCGTGACGTTTCCTCGTTCCATTGAAACCCTGAAACCACCATAATTGACTGCGCCAATGTCAATTCCCAGGTAATCTCTAATGACAGAAGCTCCCCATTGGCCTAAATCGTAACGATCAAAATCATCTTCTGCATAGGCTAAAATTTGGGATACATAAGCAACATAATTAGTTTCGTTAGCAAAAACTTGAAGCATAGCGGCAGTCTCGTTATCATAATTTGCTAGCGAACTTAAGTTATGAGTTTTGATGGTTACGCTTTGGATTTCTTTTGTCAAAGAATCATAATTGATAAGCATTCTCGACATCAAAGAATATTGATTCGCAGATGTTTGAGCAAAATAGAGGTCACTGCCTGCTCTTTCGATAACTCCGCTTTCAGTTTGATGGCTATGACCGTTAAAAACGATATCGACTCTTGCCTCACCGCTTAATTCCGCGATGCTATAGTTGATGCTTGAACCATAATGGATATAAACCGCAATGATGTCCACATCTTCCATCGTCCTTAAATGATAAGCATAATCTTCAATAACGTCGATAGGGTCCAAAAAGGTAATGTTTTCCACTCTTGAAGCGGCAATTGATTCCATGACATTACCGATTACCCCAATTACGCCAACTCTTACACCATTGGCTTCGGATATGAAGTAGGGAATGGTGAAATCAAGCGGTTCGGCTGTATCAGTATAAACAATGTTCGCTGCTAAAATCGGAAAATCGGCTTCACCGTTTTGCTGATTGCCATCTTTGTATTCTTCAATTTTTTCGATGCCCCAATCAAATTCATGATTGCCGATGGTAAATCCATCCCAGCCACCAATGTTCATGGCTTCAATCAAAGGTTTGCCATAGTAATAATTGGATATTGCCGTTCCTTGCAACATATCGCCATTAGCCACGGCTATGACATGATCATTATTGTTTTTCATGTATTTGATTTCAGCATTGATATTGGCAAAAGCCTCAATATCTAGATAAGCTCCACCATGAAAATCATTGATTGAATATAAATAGACATTTTGAAATCGATCATAGGTAACAGTTGTCGTGGTTTCAATAACTGATG
>JAKPZU010000196.1 GCA_029559915.1 Bacillota bacterium | reverse complement strand
TCTTAGCGGTATGCATCAACATTAACAGAAATGTTCTTTGCTTATTATTTAGATATAATTTAGATTTAATCGATTTATACCTCACGGTTTTACCTCCTTTCCTCATGATTTTATTACCTGAATTATACCATTTTATTAATTGCTTTTGAACTTTTATTATATATTTTTTATGATAATATAATACACAATACAATTTCCTATTTAATAAAAAAATCAGTAAAAACTGATTCTTTAATATTTGTTTATAAATATTTGGCAATTTCGCTAACAGCTAATGCGCCGTCAGAAACACTCATTACAATTTGTCTTAAGTAAGTATCCCTAACATCGCCAGCTGCGTAGACACCTTTGACGCTTGTTTCCAGATGGTCGTTAGTTTTAATCCATAAACCGTCAATTAATTCCACTTGGTTATTCAGAAAATCAATGTTTGGCGTGTGACCAACAGCTATGAATACGCCGTTTACTGCCAAAGTTGAAACTGCATTTGTCAGCTTGTTCTTGATAATCAACTTTTCTACGAAATTTTCTCCAGCAATTTCTTCTACCGTGCTATCCCAGATGACTTCGATATTTATCTGTTTGAACATTCTTTCTTGTAGGGATTTTACTGCGCGGAGATTGTCTCTTCGATGAATAAGATAAACCTTTTTGGCAATTCTTGAAAGATAAATTGCATCTTCAACCGCAACATCGCCACCACCGACAATAGCGACAATTTTGTTTTTATATAAGAAACCGTCACAAGTGCCGCAATAGCTGACACCGCAACCGTTCAAACGACTTTCTCCAGTCACATCAAGCTTTCTAGGTCTGGCTCCGGTAGCGATAATAACGTTTTTGGTTAAATATGATGTGGTTTCGGTAATTACTTTCTTGATTTCCTTTGAAAAATCAACGCTTGTAACTGAATCTATGGTAATGTTAACACCTAAATCTTGGGCATGATGCACCATTTTATCCGCTAATTCCATTCCACTTAAACGATTTACCCCCAGATAATTTTCTACCTCAAAGGTATTGGCAATTTCACCACCCGGTAACCATTTTTCCAATATCAAGAAATCCAACATTGCTCGTTGGGCATAAATCGCTGCGCTAAGTCCCCCAGGACCAGCACCAAGAATTATCAAGTCATATACATGTTCCAAATAAAACACCTCATTTTCATCGATCGCTATTATTATACAATAAATTGATGGGTTTTTTAATCTTTTTTTTCAGTATTTTCCGTTTTTACAAAACGATAAAAATACCAGTGTTTAGTCAAAAATAATAATATAAGCATTACCCTGAGAACAGTACTCTCAGTAAGAATAAAAGATATAGTTAAAACAATATCGGCAAAGATTAAAATTGTCCATTTTCTCCGTCTTGTCATAGACCGGTGTTCCACGAAATCTTTCATTTTTCGTTGATAAAATCTTGATTTTTCAAATTTAGTTCTGATCTTCTCGGATGATTTTGAAAACAATAGGGCAGCCAACAATAAAAAAGGGGGTGTCGGCAATACAGGCAGTATTACCCAGATAACCCCAAATCCAATCGATAATACTCCTAAGGTCGGATAGATTGGTTTCATTATTTGAAAACTAACCTTTTTTCTCCAGAAATCGCTTGAATAGGAGCGATGTCTTGAGTTATTTCCAAAGTTCCCAAATATTCGCCTTCACTGTTACGAATGGCATAATATCTAATTAAAACGTACATGTTTTTGAGATTGATATAAAAATCTTCAACGTCTTTTTTTCCGCTTTTGAAACTTTCGATAATCTCTTCGACGATATGAACGCTTTTTGGTGGATGACAAAGCGAAACATGTCGACCTATTACTGTTTTTGGCCTTTCAAAGATCCTTTCTTTACCTTGAGTAAAGTATTTTACATAACCGTCTTTATCGACAAAAGTCATGTCTAGAGGTAGAGTGTTGAAGATGGCATTCACTTCTTCGGGTTTTAAAGCTCCAGCATCTAATGACACTTCTCCTTTAAACGTTTTATCTTCAGTTTCGACTTTTTCTTCAGCTTTCCAGCTTTCTTTTGGCTTTTCTAGGAAGTAGCCAATTTCATCGCTACCCTGATCAGCCATAACCCAATCATAGAAACTCATGATATCCACCAGTTTTGGCAAAAGAATGTTTTCTTCCTTGATAACCATGTCTTTAACTCTCTCAATCACGGCTTTTAACGCCTTATTGATTCGATTTAGGTCTTCTTCCTTATCATTGAGCATAGCTTGGACATTTTTGAGATCAGCTCTTATTTCATCGTCAACGCCCCACATTACTTTAGGAATGGCATCGATGCCTTTTTTTTCTAAACTAGGAAAGAACAAGTACTCTTTGCGAGCATAGTGTTTAGAGACATTCATCAGTCTATCGATGCCAATTCTCTTCATTAAGTATGAAGTAGTATCATTCTTGTCTAAATAAGGTTCCAACTCACTTTCTATAAGTTTGAGTATTTGCTTGTTCTCATCAGAAAATACTTTTGCCGGATGACCGGGAATCTTGGTTATGTCCTTTGGTTTGTGAATATCGGTTATGCTTTGATCAAAAACAGCGGCGTGGACATCACATAAACTTTGAATTTCTTCAACTTTCATGCCTTCATCAATTAAAGTCTGTTCCAAAGCTACTATTTCATCGGTTGAGATGCTTTCGAAATCAGTTTTAAATAGTTTTTTTGCTTCTTCTAGCGGCATTCCTCCATGGATTTTTTTAATCAACTCTTTTAATTTATCTTGTCTAACTTTCGAATTGTTGATTAGTTCGCTCATAATAAAAACCTCCCTTTTATTTAATTATAACATAGGGAGGTTTTCATATTCTGTGATTAGAATCACAGATGAGATTTTATAAAATTGTATATTTCAATAAATAGCGATTTTTATCGTTTTTAAGAATGTTTTCCTTTTCCAAAGAAGTAATGGTTCTTGATAGGGTTTCTCTTCTGATACCAATTATGTTTGCTAGAACGGTTTTGGAAAAAGGCAAATCCAAAATTTGTTTTTCACCAATTCTATAACCAAACTTTTCAAAGAGTATCTTGAGCGTATTCATAACTCTTTCTTTGACATCCAGGTTCGCAGATTGAACCAGAAAGTTCTGGAATAGATTCGATCTGGTAACGGCACAGTTAAGACAACGATCACGAAAATCGGGATTTTTTTGATAAGCGTTCCAGATTTGGTCTTCCGGGATTTTTTTAAATGTGGTTTTTGTCAGCGTAATTGCCGTAGCCAGATAAGTAGTTTTTTTCTGGAGTACCGCAAGTAAAGCCAAGTAATCTCCAGGACCCAGAATGCCAATGATTTTTTCATCACCATTCTCCAAGTGTCGCACCATTTTGACATAGCCTTCATTGATTTGATAAATGAAGTCCAATTTATCATCAGCGAAAAAAAGAATATTATTCTCTTTTTCTTGGATTATCTCGCCTTCGAGATAATCATAATGACAATTTTTGCAAAATCTATTCATATTCTATCCTCTTTGGTTTTTTAGCGGGTAATCATGATGAAATAATTGGCAACAAATTATATCAAACCCTTGACAATCTTTTCATATAATTCTTCTAATGTGCCATGTTCAAATTGATTGATGTCAATATTGGATTTGTTATTCAAGCAATCGGTGACCAAAAATGTGTTTATTCCCAATTCTTTAGCTACCATGTCTTCCAAAGCATCGTTGCCAATCATGATGGTTTCTTCTGGCAGAAAATTAAATTTCAAAAGAATATTTTCAAAATAATTCAAACTGGGTTTGGTAAAATAACTGTTTTCATAAGTGGTAATATAATGAAAATCATTTTTGTCGAGCATTGCCCATTTAATTCTTCTTTCGGTAGCGATTTGAGGAAATATGGGATTGGTAGCCAAAACGATATTCTTACCTCTTTTTCTTAATAAAGAAATAATTTCTTTGGAATAAACTGACGGTTTGACGGAAGTTTTCACAAAATCAAATTCATTCTGGTAAAATTTCTCCAAAGTTTGTTTAAGGTAGTCTTGACTCATTTCATTAGCCTGAAATATTTCCCAAAAAACCATCTCATTAGTCTTAGAACCGTCATTCATAATCATTGCGTTTGTTCCTGACCAAAGCTTTTTTATCATCTTTTCCGGATCTAATTTTAGTTCATTGAACTTCTTGGCTAATTGGGAAAAGTAGGTCTTGACAAATAATTCCTCGTCTAGTGGTAAAAGCGTGCCGTCTAAATCAAATAAATAATTTTTATACATATTGCCCTCTCATCATTGAATTGTTATAAATCATGTAAATATTGTAATAATTATCCGAACTAAAGTCAACTTCATTATCTGATTAGTTATGTTGCCAATTCTACTTTCCTATGTTAAAATATTATTTAATAGAGGTAATAGTAAATGAAACCACTAAATATCAAAGAAATGACCGCAGTATTAAATAAATATAATGTTCAAGCCAAAACATTGGTCAATCATGATAACGCAACCATCAAGAATTTGTATTTGAATCCGGGACAAGCAATACCTGATCATAAAGTGCCTATGGATGTCACATTTTTCATTTTGGAGGGAACAGGTTCAATAACTATTGGCGGTGAAACAGTTCATGTCAAGCCTTACGATTGCTTATTGTGCCCACCTCATACGGTGATGTCTGTAAAGGCAGACGATAAATCGCATTTATCATTCCTCAATATCAAAACCCCAGGTTTAAAGTCCTAAAAATCAAAAGATTAAGCTTTCATTCCAGCTTAATCTTTTCTTTTGAAAAGTGTCAAATATACTACTAAACTTGAAATTAGGCTATCAATCAATGCCCCTAAGCTAAGAGAAGCGATAATTAAATATCGCATCGCAACCCAATCATTGACAATCATGCCAAAAGCTCCCATTACTAAAGTTAACACCAGAAAAATACCGGGTAAATCAAGAGGTTCATTTTATTATTTTTTACTATCTTTTTTGTTATGAAATAACTGATTAAAATCGTGACTAAAACATAAATTATTACTGGTAGATATTCAGTTAATGTCAATAGTGTAGTTGTCAATTCATCATCTGTCGTTTTTTCTTTACAATAATATCATATATAAAAATTATAATTTGAAAATTTACCTTGCTGATTTAAAATAATATTATTATTCGTCAGATAATTACAAGTTGTTGAGTAATTTTGTCCTTTTTGGTAAAATGTTAACAGAGCATGGGGAAATGAGATAAATAATGAATTTATACGATTTTCAAAAAAGACTCAATTTCGAATTTTCTGAATTTGGGATAATTAAGACTGAAAGATACCTTAAAGAAGCGAGTGTGTTAAACCTCGTTTTTCCTGAGATTAGTTATAAGCATATGATTGTAGTCGCTTTATCTTACCCCAAAAGAATATTGAACTCTACTAAGAACGAGCATTATGCATCAATGTACACATTCGGACGAGACTATCATCTAGTTCTCAAGGAAAAAATGGCTAAAGTCATGCAAGGATTTGATTATGAATATGAATTTGCGGTCGATAATCATCCTTTTGATGAAAGATTAGCAGCTCAACTAGCTGGAATTGGCTTTTTTGGAAAAAATCAACTTATTATCAATCCCTCCTATGGTTCTTTCATTTTTTTGGGTATTATATTTATAAATTTAGCCATGGAAAGCGAAATTATCAATAAAATTGATGACAGTTGCGGAGATTGCCGAATCTGTATCGACTCATGTCCGACCAATGCCCTCTTAAATCCTGGTTATAAAAGAGAAAAGTGCATTAGTGATTTCAATCAAACCAAAAAAATACTTTCTGATACAGAAATCAAAGCCAATTATTGTCTTTTTGGCTGTGATATTTGTCAGTTGGTCTGTCCAAAAAATGTCAACATAAAAACGACAACACACGATGAATTTGCCTTTAGCGGTAAAGAAGCAATAAAGGTTAGAGATTTGTTCACTTTTTCTGAAAAACAATTTAGAAAAAAATACGAAAATATGGCATATTTGTGGAAAGGCAAAACCATTTTGATGAGGAATTCTTTAACTTTGTTATTGAGGCAAAAGAATAGTGACTATAATGACCTGATTAAACAATCAATCGACAAGCATCCAATGCCTTGGTATAAAAATACTGCGCAAAACATCCTTTCAAAACTTAATAAGAGTAAAAATCCACAACCTGAATAATAATTAGGGTTGTGGATTTTTTCTTATTTCATATATTTATCGAGAATTGCGATGATTTCTTCAGTCTTTTCAGTAAATTTATCTTCTGTCAATGAGTCCTTGACACAGGTGTTCAGATGTTGTTTAAGAATTGTCAGATTGGCTTTTTTTAATAAAGCTTCAACCGCCAATATTTGATTGGCGATATCAACGCAGTAACGATCATCTTCTGTCATGCGAATAACCGCTTCAATTTGTCCTTTAGCGGTTTTTAACAAATTCAATGCTTTCGTATGATTGTGTTTCATAATATTGCCTCCTGACTCTTATTTAAATTCAATTTTTTTAATCTTAAGGAGTTATAAATCACGTTCAGGCTGCTGAATGACATGGCCAAAGCACCTATCATTGGGTGCAAAAGACCCAGCATAGCAAAAGGAATGGCAAGAGCATTGTAGAACCAAGCCCAAAAGTAATTTTGCTTGATCTTGACAAATATTGCCTTGGATAAAATAAAAGCTTTTTTTACCGATTCCAGATCTTCGCTGATTAAAGTGATATCGCTGGATTCGATGGCAATATCCGTACCACTGCCTAAGGCGATGCCAACATTTGCCTGCTTAAGGGCTGGAGCGTCGTTAATGCCATCGCCGACCATAGCCACTAAACCGTAAGTCTCTTGGAGCTTGATTATTTGCGCCACTTTTCCCTCTGGCATCACATTGGCAACAACTTCAGCTATTCCAGCTTTCTTGGCAATGGCCTCAGCGGTTCTTTGATTGTCACCGGTAATCATAATTGTTTTGATACCTAAATTCTCCAGTGATTTTATTGTGTCAGCGACATTCTTCTTCAATTCATCAGCTATTGCCATGATTCCGAGCGCTCTTTCTTCCGTTCCCAAAATTACGACAGTCTTGGCTTCTTTCTCCAATCGTTCAATATCGTTTGAATAATCTTCAAATGTGATTTTGAGACTCGAAAACAGCTTTGTTGACCCTAAATAGTATTTTATGCCAGTAATTTCGCCTTTGATTCCCAGTCCCGGAATCGCCTCAAAGGCATCCAATTCTACTAAATCTATTCCTTCCGCTTTAACTTTTTCATTTACCGCGAAGGCTAAAACGTGTTCTGATGCGTTCTCTAAACTTCCCGCAATGGCAAGGAATTCCCGGAAACTCTCAGCAATGATGTCAGTTACGCGAGGTTTACCGATGGTCAAAGTTCCCGTTTTATCGAAGGCGATTGCCTTGATATCCTTGAAAGTTTGAACTGCTTCACCATTTCTGATTAAAATTCCATTTTCTGCGCCTTTTCCACTACCGACCATCAATGCGGTTGGAGTACCCAAACCCAAAGCGCATGGACAGGCAATTACTAAAACTGCAGTTGCGGTTACAAAAGCAAGAGTGAGAATGCTTTGTTCAGTATTTATCCATGGCAATAAGTTTTCCATGCCCTGAAGGATTCCCAAATGAAAATCAGGGAAAACTAAAAATGAAATAAAAGTAAGCAAAGTCAAAATCAAGATACCGGGAACAAAAATACCGGTAATTCGATCAGCGAATTCCTGAATCGGTACTTTAGATCCTTGGCAAGCTTCCACCATCTGGATTATTTGTGCAAGGAAAGTTTCATCGCCGATCCTTTTTACTTCAACTTTAATGACACCATTTTTATTAATTGTAGCGCCAATTACCTTATCGCCTTTAATTCTTTTAACCGGCAATGATTCACCCGTCGCCAAAGATTCGTCAATTGTCGATTCGCCCTCGATGATAATTCCATCCATAGGGATTTTTTCTCCGGGTCTCACTATCATGATATTGCCGACGACCAGCTCGTTGCTCAAGACTTCGATTTCTTCACCATTGACGATGATTTTCGCAGTTTTAGCGCCAATTTCCAAGAGTTTCTTGATAGCCTGAGAGGCTTTGCCTTTAGCTTTTGTTTCGAGATATTTACCGACTAAATGAAGCGTCATGATCATGGTAGCCATTTCTATGAATGTGGTGATTGGAAAAAACAAGCCTAACAAACCGATTAAATACGGTGGCATTGACCCAAGTGACACCAAAACGTCCATATTGGGTTTTTTAATCTTTAAGGACTTAAAAGCTTTTTTGTGGACTTCGTACCCCAAGACAAAGACTACTGGAAAACCTAAACCAGCCGCAATGAATAAATATCCCGGGATATTATATACAAACATGTTAAATAGCATCATAGACATAATAGTTGCAGATAATATCGCTGCTATAATAACTTTTGTTTTTGCTGCTTTGGCATATCTTTCTTCAGCACTGATACTTTCTGTGGTAATTTTATCCAAGAACGCTTCGTAACCAACGTCATGAATTGCCTTTTGGATCTGGCTTAATTTAATGATTTTTGGATCGAATTTTAGATTTAGTTTGTTGTTAACAAAGTTAAGGTTGACTTCACTGACACCTTCAAGTGCTTCAACAGTGAGTGTTATGGTGTTGGCACATGAAGAACAACTCATGCCCTCGATTCTCAAAGTCACGGTTTCAAGTTGGTTTTTTTGAATAATCAACTCATATCCCAATTCATCAACCATTTTTTTAACTTCTTGAATCGTGATTATTGTGTCTTCATATTCAATATTCAAACTTTCGTCGGCAATGTTCACGACCGCGGATTGAACCCCTTCTGTAGTTGAAAGATATGATTCAATGCTTTTGGCACAAGAAGCACAGCTCATACCATTAACGTGATATTTTTCTTTTGTCATAAAATTACTCAACTCGATATCCTAATTTTTCTATAGCTTTAGTTATATCCGCTTTTGAAGTCAAAACTTCATCGTATTCGACCAAAACTATCTTATCTGATAATTTTACCTCGACTTTTTTTACTCCATTAAGCATTTTGACAGTTCTTGTGACGCTAGCAGCACAGTGCATGCAACTCATTCCAGTAACATTCAATATATCATTTCTCATTTTTTTCTCCTTTTACACCCCCTCATATGGGGGGTATTTATATTCTATCAAATATGAAATAATTTTGCAAGTAAAATCATTGAATTCTTGTGGTTAGATTTTCATACTGATTGTTTTTAGATTATAACTAAAAGTGCAAAACCGAAGAAAACAGTGGAAATAGGGGAGCTTATGATATGGAAAAACAGGCTTAATTATTATAAGTTCTATATTTCTAGTTTTTGTTATTTATGGCATAATATTAGTTTCCAATATAATCGATTGATAGAAACTGGTAAACAAGCTTGATTTGATGCGATAACTCAAGCCAGAAAAGCTTATGCCAGTGCTTTTACGAACAACAATATGCTACATGGTGGAAGCAGATAATTTGCAATCCTAGGAACTGGCGGTGGTTTAGCGAGATACCTCAGTGGCGGTGGTCGCAGTGGGGGCATGGGTTTAAGGCATAGAAAATAATTTTCAATCAAAAAAGTTAAGCTTTAGTCTGAACTTTTTTTGTACACTAGAGCAAATCTTTTGCAAAATTATACCCCATGGGGTTTAATGTTATTGGAAAACTGAGGTGAGAGATATGAAATGCGATTCATCATTAATTAACAGGATTAAAAGAGCTCAAGGTCAATTGTCCGGAATATTGAACATGATGGAAAATGATTCTACCTGTTTTGATATTCTCACGCAGTTAAAAGCGGTTAGAGCGAGTGTGGATAAAGCCATTGGTATATTGACAACTACCAATTTGATACAATTGATCGAAGAAACAAATGACATAAAGCTTAACAATATTGATGCAGCGATTGATATGGTCATCAAAGGCGTTAAATAAGGGAGGTAACTGTATGTTTACATTCAATGTGGAAAAAAATAAAGAAACTTCTGCTTTCAATAATGATGTCCTTTGGGATTTGTTGATTGTCGGAGGTGGTCCTGCTGGTTTAAATGCGGGACTATATGGAAAGAGAAAGGGACTTTCTGTGGGTATCATTACTGAAGAGATAGGTGGTCAATTGCACAATACTTCAGATATTGATAATTATTTGGGTTTCAAGAAGATTGAAGGTAAAGATTTATCGAATGAATTTTTATACCATATAAATAGTTTAGATGTGCCAATTATTAAGAATGTTCGAGTTAAAAGCGTAAATTACATAAATCCTGATTTTATCATAAACTTATCAGATGGCAAAAGTTTGAGATCTAAAACGGTTTTGATGGCAACTGGCGGTTCGCCGAGAAAACTTGATATTCCCGGAGAAAAAGAATTTAGCAAAAAGGGAGTTTCATATTGCACAACTTGTGACGCGCCTTTCTTCAAAGATAAACACATAATTGTTGCCGGAGGGGGTAACAGTGCTGCTGAAACCGTGTTGGATTTAGTGCCTTGGGCAAGTAAGATAACCGTTGTTCACCGCAGTGAATGGCGAGCTGATCAAATTATACTAGATAAATTTAACAATATCGAGAATTTGGATATTCATCTCAATACACAAATAATTGAAGTATTGGGTAATGAACAAATGACTGGTGTTAAAGTCTTGGATAAAATAACCAATGAAGAAAGAGTTATTAGTGCCGATGCCTTGTTTGTCAAGATTGGCACCATTCCCAATAGTTACTTGGTCAAAGATTTAGTAAAAACCAATGAAATTGGTGAAATTATCGTTGATGATTCGCAAATGACATCATTACCGGGATTGTTTGCAGCCGGAGATGTAACACAACAACAAGACAAACAAATTATCATATCAGCCGCTGAAGGCGCAAAAGCAGCTTTAGCTGTGACAAAATACTTAAATAAATATTATAAGGGAGAATAAGTTATGGAAAAATTATTAAATCAAGAATTACAAAATCAAATCGGTGAGTTTTTATCACATATGGACAAGGCAATAACCTTTGTCTTGTTTACCAAGGAAACAGGTTGTGAAACTTGTCAAACAACCAAAATGCTCTTGGAAGAAATATCATTATTGAATGATAAGATGACTTTCGTAGAGAAAGATTTGACGCGTGATAAGGAAGAAGCAAAAAAATATGGAATCACCTTGGCTCCAAGTTTTGTAATCTTAAATGATCAAGGTCTATATCAAGGCGTTAAGTTCAACGGCATTCCTGCAGGTCATGAAATCAATTCTTTCCTTTCAGCGATTATCGACATGAGTGGTGTTGATTTTGGATTTGACAAGGAAATCGTTGAAAGAATTAAAAAAATCAACAAACCAGTCAATATCAAAGTCTTCGTGACATTGAGTTGTCCGCATTGTCCCGGAGCGGTATCAAATGCCCATCGTTTGGCTATGCTTAACAGCAATATTGAAAGTGAAATGATTGAAGCGCAAACATTTCATGAATTATCAAAAAAATATAATGTATCCGGTGTGCCAAAAATCGTAATTAATGAAAAACATGAACTTTTGGGAAACCAACCAATTGAAGAATATTTAAATACATTAGAAAGATTATAATTAGAGAACAAAAATAACTAACCGATGTTAAGTCGGTTTTTTATTCAGCTTTTTTAAAACTTTACTTTTCTTAGCCTTGTTTAATTTCTCAAATTTTTGTGCTATAATAAGTAAAATCAGACAATTAAATAGGGAAAGGAAACATGATTATGAATCAAACTTTGGCTATTGTTTTTAGTATTGTAATTTCTTTAGCTGCTTTTTTACTAGCTGGATGGCTTTATCTCTGGATTAAAAAACAAGATAGCGATAATCCGAAAATCAAGACAATTAGTGACTTGATTAGAAGTGGTGCTAATACTTTCTTAAGGAAAGAATACACCATTCTCGCGAAATTCGCTTTAGTCGCAGCTATATTGATTCTTTTATTTTTGCCAAAACCAATATGGGACCAACCTGATTTCAAAAGCATATTGAGCAATAATATGGCAATGATGTTCGCTTATATTTTTGGTACAGTATTCAGTGGCATGGCTGGCAAGATTGGGATTTTCGTGGCGACAATCGCCAACAAAAAAACTGCTGAAGCCGCCGTTAAAGGTATTGGACCAAGTTTCTTGAACGGTTTTAGAGGTGGTGCTGTTATGGGTATGGCAGTAGTCGGTTCAAGTTTGTTGGGCGTTGCTTTGTTTTTCTGGATTACCAAAAATCCTACGATGTTGTTAGGATTTAGTTTTGGAGCTTCTTCTTTGGCTTTGTTCGCAAAGGCTGGCGGAGGAATATTTACTAAAACCGCTGATATCAGTGCGGACTTAGTAGGTAAGGTGGAACTTGGCATACCAGAAGATGACCCTCGAAACCCTGCGGTTATTGCGGATAATGTCGGCGATAATGTCGGCGATGTCGCCGGTATGGGAGCTGACTTGTTTGACTCTCACGTTGCTTCTTTGGCAGCCGCAATCGTCATGGCATCGGCAATCGATGCGGCTAGCGGGTCGAACAACGTGGAAATGGTATTTGTTTTTGCGGCTTTGGGGTTGTTGGCTTCAATTTTGGGGGTGGTCTTCGCCAAAATGGGCAAAAGAGAAAATCCAACCAGAGCCCTCAATTTAAGTACATATATTACTACTGGTATCTTCGCAGTTTTAACTTTAATTGCTACTTTGATATTTAAATATGAATGGCGTTTATATTTAGTCACAGTCATCGGGTTATTCGTTGGGGTTATTATTGGCATTACCACTGATTATTTCACTAACGATGAGAAAAAACCAGTCAGAAATGTGGCTAAAGCAAGTGAAAGTGGACCAGCATTAACAATTATCTCCGGCACAAGTTATGGTTTTCTTTCAGTTTTACCGGCGATGGTTGGCATTGCGGTAAGTGCCTTTATGGCTTTTATGATTGCTAAACCACTTGGGGACAATTACGGACTTTTCGGGATATCAATCGCTGCGGTGGGAATGCTTTCAATCGTGGGAATGATTATTTCTAATGACGCATATGGACCAATTGTCGATAACGCTAGAGGATTGGCGGAAATGGGCGGTTTAGGCGACGATGTAATTAGAATTACCGATCAATTAGACTCTGCCGGCAATACTGTAAAAGCTGTGACAAAAGGCTTTGCGATAAGCGCTGCCGGTTTAACCGTAATTTCGTTGTTAGCAGCTTTCGTCAGTGAGGTTAATGACGCAGCTATCGAACTCAGTTTACCATTAATAAGTGGTTTTGATATTTTGAACCCTAGTGTATTCTTCGGCCTATTGATAGGCGCAGCGGTTCCGGCAGTTTTCTCTAGTTTGTTAATGCTTGGTGTAACAAAAAATGCAGAAAAAATGGTTGCGGAAATTCATCGTCAATTTGAAGAAATTCCGGGGCTTAAAGAAGGTAAAGAAGGCGTAATGCCTGAATCTGATAAATGTATCGCAATCGCTACCGAAGGTGCTTTGCACGAACTATTGTTTGCGGGTGCATTCACCATAATCATCACTATAGTCGTAGGAATGGTTGGTGGCGTCTATGCCATCGGTGGTTATTTGGCAGGTAATATTGTATCAGGTGTATTATTGGCTTTATTTATGTCCAATAGTGGCGGTTTATGGGATAACGGCAAAAAATATATTGAATCGGGCCATCATGGTGGAAAAGGCAGTGAAGCGCATAAGGCAGCTGTTGTTGGTGATACAGTGGGTGATCCTTTTAAAGATACTGCCGGTCCTTCGATAAATACCCAAATTACCGTTGTGAGTTTAGTTTCAAGCCTATTCGCCATCATCTTCTTGCTTTATTCAATATTCTAATAATCATTTAAAAATAATAATGCCACTGTTAATTGACAGTGGCGTTTTTTCTATGTATACCTCTTTATACCCTCTTCGATGATATCCCAATATTTTTCGGTATCGACCTTGATTGCCACATGGACATTTTTGGGTAGTTTCAAATAATTGAAAATATCACAGTTAGTCCTGCCATAACTAGATGAATGTGAGATATCTATATCACAGTGAACGTGGGTTAAATCAACTACTGAAGGATCAATAAGATAAACAACTGGTAATGGATCGTGTAAAGGTCCGCCAGCAACTCCGAAAACGTTATTTTGGTTGATATTATAGACTTTCATCAGTTTCGAGAAGAGAACTGAAGCTTTGTTATCGATTTTTTCCATTCTTTCGATAACTTCAGGAAGTACTAGAACACGTCTTGTGACATCAAGTCCGAACATTTTTACTTCCAGACCGGAATTAAAGACAATGTAAGCTGCTTCAGGGTCAGCATAAATATTAAATTCTGCAGCGGGAGTAACATTTCCGTTTTGATACGATCCACCCATTAAAACTACTTCTTTGATATTATCCTTCATCTTTGGAAACAATTTTAAAGCGATAGCCAAGTTTGTCATTGGTCCAGTCGTAACTATTGTTATTTTGTCCTCGCTTTTAAGGACGGTTTCAGCTAAAAAGTGAACTGCTGGGCGATTATCAAAGTTTTTGGTCAACTCTTGAAAATCAAATCCATCCAATCCGGTTTCACCATGAATGTCGGGACAAACTTGAATTTCCTTGATTAACGGTTCACTAGCTCCTAAACAGACAGGTACGTCAATATTTAGATATTGGCAAAGATTTAAAGCGTTATAACCCGTTTTTTCCAAAGTTTGATTTCCCGCTACAACAGTTATGCCTAGTAGATCAATTTTGGGATTATTGCCAGCCATCATTATTGCAATTGCGTCATCATGTCCCGGATCACAATCAAGAATCATTTTGATTTTTCTCATAAAATTTCTCCTTTTTGTTTAATAAATGCTTTAACCTCTTCATAAGAAGGTATTGATACTTGAGCGCCTTTTTTCATAATTGCAAGACTGGCTGCAGCGGAAGCGAATTTCATACTTTCAAGGATGTTTTTATTATAGATAAGAGAAGCTATAAAACTTCCTATATAAGTGTCGCCAGCGGCAGTTGTATCAACTACTTTATCTTTATAAGCTGGAACTTTAACGAAATTATCATAATCAATAAAAATACTGCCATTGATTCCGAGAGTCAAAAGAATTGATTTTATTCCTGATAACAATAATTTTTGAGCACCAGATTTTATTAAACTATCTGATTTCACATCAAATTTGCTCAGTACCCGAAATTCGGTTTCATTGACAACTAAAATATCGATTAGATGCAGTAATTCTTTAGGTAATTTTACCGCAGGAGCAGCATTCAATACAGTAATCAAATTTAAAGTTTTAGCACACTTAAAAGCAGAAATCACATCGGGAAGTGGAATTTCCAATTGTGATAAAAAATAATCTCCTGGATGAGCTTCCTTTTCCAATATTTCCTTGATTCTATTTGGATTTTGGTTAGAGTTAGCTCCTGAATGAGTGATTATTCTATTGTCGCTATTTGTAAGCATTATTGATGCAACACCTACAGAATAATTATCAGTTATGTCCAAATACCTACAATCAACCGCACTTTCAAGCAATGAATGCACAGCTATTTTTGAAAGTTGATCGCTTCCCACGCAACCTAACATTAAAGTATTTATTCCCTGCCTTCTGCAAGCAATTGCTTGATTTGCGCCTTTACCACCAGGAGTCATGAAAAAGTCATTGGCCTTCATGGTTTCACCAATTTTGGGTAGTCTGTCTAAACTGAAGACAAAATCCATGTTAATACTACCAAAAACAAAAACATTATTCATTTTCCACCTCTTGATTTTTCCAATAACTCGAGCCGTCCGCTTTGCGATATAGAAGGTGATAGTCAATTAGGTATCTCCTAATCATGACAAAATCAGGATACACTTTTCTTAGAATTTCATTAACTTCTTTTTCTGTATAAATTTTTTCTGGAGTGAATAAATCCTTAATCCACAGTAAACATAGGTATTTTTGCTTCTGTTTCTTGGGAAAAAGAACGAGCGAAAGTCCATTTTCTTGATTAAAATACTTCTCAAGGACCTCTTGTTTTTCTGAAAGTTGAAAATCGAACATGTTCAATTCCTCACTGATTTGCGCTGATTTTTTGATAAGCTTTAGCAATTTTAGCACCAATCTTGGCATTATTATAGACTAACGCTAGATTTGCTTTTAAGCTTTCTCCTTTTGTTTCTTCTACTATCTTCTTTAAAAGATATGGTGTTACATCCTTGCCAAAGATGTGTTCTTTGACACTATCTTTAATTGCCTGATCAATAATAGAATTGATGTAGTTTGCATCTAGGGAGTCAGCTTCCGGTATTGGATTGACAACCAATAAACCGTTTCCGATATGCAATTCTTCTTTGGTCAAGACGATTTTCGCCAGTTCTTCAGGTGTTGTCACGGAGTGCAGGAGAGGTATGTTGGATTCTCTTGTATAAAAGGCCGGCATTACTTTTGTTTGATAGCCTATGACACTAACACCTTTAGTTTCCAGGTATTCCATTGTTCTCGGTAAATCGAGAATGGCTTTGGCACCAGCACATATTACTGTAACATCAGTTTGCGCAAGTTCATCTAGGTCAGCTGAAACGTCCAATGTTTCTTCATACCCGCGATGAATACCACCAATCCCACCTGTAACAAAGAATTTTATTCCCGCCATTTTTGCGCAAATCATGGTTGAAGCTACCGTGGTTGCGCCTAAAGTCTTATTGGCTAGAACTATGGCTAAATCGCGACGTGAAACTTTTGTAACTGAAGAAGCTTTGGCCAAAGTTTCCAAATCTATATCACTCAAACCGACTTTGATTTTACCATCCATAATTGCAATCGTCGCAGGTATTGCGCCTTCAGATCTAATGATTTCTTCAACTTTCTTCGCCATTTGAACATTTTCTGGGTAAGGCATACCGTGAGAAATTATCGTTGATTCCAAAGCTACGATTGGTTGATTTGAATTTAAAGCTTCTAACACTTCTTCTTTGATTTCTAAGTACTTGGATAATGAATTCATAATTTTATATACTCGCTTTCAATTAATTTTTTAGATAGATTCTTATTTACTGAAAAAGGTGATTTGATAGTTAGACTAGCATTGACCGTACCTATTTTTACGCATTCAGAAAGTTCTTGTCCTTGAATCAAACCATGAATTACCCCTGCACTGAATGCATCGCCTGCTCCAGTTACATCTAAGATATCTTCATGGTTCACATATAGAGCCCCTTGGTGTTTTATTCCGTTAACATCACCAAACCAGCTTCCATTTTTTCCTACGGTTACGACAATGTTTTTCAGCCCTGTCTTAAGCCACATTTCGCATAATTCATCCGGTTTATCACTTGTAGTGCCAAAATAAGCCTGACTTTCATCGAGATTACAAACAAGGAGATGAACTCCCATTAAATCAGTTGGTAAATTTTTCATCTTTGGCCCTGATACTCCAACCAAAACCAACTTCTTTTGTTCTTGTACCGAAAACTCAAGTAACGCTTCAAGTCCTGTTTTTTGAACATTCAAGTCAGCAATCAACCAATTGGATAGGCGCAGATGTTTTCGGTGCTGTAAAATCCAAGAACGGTCCATTCTAAAATTAATAGCCATATCGGCAAAACCTACATTCATATTACCATTTTTGTCAATAATCGAGTAGTAAGTACCTGTTTTTTCTTGAGATACTTTGTCAGTTGCGAATGTTTCCATGATTTTTCGCGAATCTTCCAACAATAAGTCAGCCACATTGTCCTCACCAACTAAAGACATCAAAGAGACTCTATGATCTAATCGCGCTAAATTTTCCGCGATATTTCTCACTACTCCACCAAAAGAAAAACTAGATGTAACCGGATTGGAAGTGCCATAAATCATCTTTTCATTTAATGATAAAGTATAGTCAATATTAGCACTGCCAATACAGGTTACATATTCGTCACGTCGCAAAAGGTAAGGTTTACCAAGAATATATCCTTTATCTTGTAATCCCGAGATTAAGTTCGCTATTGCTGGTCGTGACAGTTGTAATCTATCTGCCATATACTGCTGAGAGACAAATGGATCTTCATCAAGAATCTTAAGAACTTTCAATTCATTTTCATTTAAACTCATACCTTCACCTTAAACATATGTTTATTTTATAACATCTGTTTATATTATACTCCTTTGATAAAAAAATATAAAGAAAAAGATACGATTTTTTCCGTATCTTATCATTAAGCTCTAAATTTTTAAGTCGCCCGGTTTAATCCAACCTCTTTTTCTAAAAATCAAGTCAACTAGGAAAACCAAGATTATTGGTAATACAATTTGGAGAATCAAAATCGCCATAAAAGCATTTAACCCATAGCCCATTGCTTCGAGAGTGCCGAATTGGCCAACCAACCCAGACGTACCCATTCCCGCGCCATCTGGGACTGTTTGCGTTTTGAAAATTAGAGTTGATATCGGTCCAAGTATCGCAGAAACCATAATCGTCGGCAACCAAATTATCGGTTTTTTCAAAATATTCTTGAACTGCAACATTGATGTACCAATCGCAACCGAAATAACCGTTCCGATATTATTGTCTTTTCTTGACATGATGGCAAACCCCAACATTTGCACGCTACAACCAACCACAGCCGCTCCACCGGCAATTCCCCCTAAAGAAATAGCTATAGCAATTGCTGCACTTGATATCGGCGCTGTCAAGGCCATCCCCATGACTACGGCAATGACGATACCCATCAAGAAAGGTTGAATTGTTGTAGCAGTTTGGATAAACTGACCTAATAGATCCATTCCCGTTTTTACTGGCCAACCAATAAGTTTGGTAATCAAAAGTGCGGTGAGAACTCCTAAAAGCGGCACTAATATAATATCAACCGGAGTTTTCTTTTTCAAGATAAAAGCTAAGGCAAAATACACGGAAATCGTTGTAAGATAAGCCACCATTGGGTCGCTGTAAAATCTCGTGGCAATTCCCCCGGCAACACCGGTAACTATAAGTTTGATACCTTCTAATTTCAACGTAATGGCTATGCCAAAACCAATGCCAATTCCCATCAATGATTTTAAAATTACCGAAAGATCAAAGAGGGCTGTCTCAATAATCTCCATGTTGGGGATATAACCAAAAATCTTTGATAATTGGGAAATAATGACGCCAATTATCAAGGTTGAGAATAGACCAATGGCCATGCCATTGAAACTAGTTATAAAAAAATTCAAAACACTTTTCTTTTTCATAAACACTCCATGAAACCTTAAATTTTATCATACCTATCTATTGTAACAATTTTTGGTAAATAAATGAAGTAAATTCTTAAAGCTTTCTAAACCCCTCACCATAAACTTCATGAGTATTTTTGATTGTCAAAAAAGCTATAGGATCAATTTCATTGATGAAAGCTCTAAATTTCACAAACTCTCTTCGACTGATAATCACCACGATTATCAGTCGTTTTTCGCCGCTGTAACCGCCTTCACCATAGTAAGTGGTGAATCCTCTCTCTAGATCTTCGATGATGTACTTCTTTATTTCCTCAAATTTTGAACTAATGATAGTCACTTCTTTTCTTAGGTTGAAACCTTCGATAATATAATCGATGATAAAAGCATTGATTAAAACACCTAATGCTGCATACATTGACATTTTTAGACCAAAAGCAAAACCTGCAAGTACGGTGACTGCCATATCGGATACAAATACACCTTTACCTAAATCGAGATGGAAGAATTTATTGAGAATTTTAGCGCTAATATCCGTTCCGCCAGTTGAGGCATTTTGATTGAAAACCATTCCCATGCCAATACCAGAAATTACAATTCCCGATATCATTTCCAACAATAAGTCATCGGTGAATGGAGAAGTTATCGGCACAAATCTTTCCAGCAGGAAAATCAGGAACCAAAAGCTGCGACCAATGGGTCTGGTCCGTTTACTATGTCTACATCATACTTCCCGCTGTCTTGAAGATAAATTTGAGACAATGCCGGAGCACCGGCGGGGACTATGATTTTTAACTTTTCAGTTTTGTTGCAAGAGATAAGCGAGATGAAAAGTAAAAGTATTAAAATGAATAACTTCTTCACTAACTATACCTCATAAAAAGTTCTTTTGTGATATGTTGTATGTAATAGTTCATGGGCTTTATGTGAATTAGGTTTTTCCAAAAATTCATCATAAATGGTTTTTATCGCAGGGTTCTTATGTGATTTTCTGAATTCAGTGTTTGCATCAATATCATAAAGCACTTTGGCTCTCAATGCTCTTACATCGTATTTTTCCTGATTAATTGAAGATACTATCGGTTGTCCTCCGCCATTGATACAGCCGCCAGTGCAACCCATAAATTCTACAAAATGATATTGTTTATCAGTATTTCTCATATGTTTTATAAAAGCTTTGATTCCCGCTCCACCATGGACTACCGCAACATTCACTTCCTGACCAGCAACAGTATAAGTTGCTTCTTTAATGTCATCTAATCCTCTTACTTCTTTGAAGTCAACTGGAGTTGATTTTCCTTCCAAAATTTCAGTTACAGTTCTTAAAGCCGCTTCCATAACGCCGCCTGTAGCTCCGAAAATAGATGCAGCTCCAGTGTATTCTGCCAAATCGCCATATGGTTTGATTGGCTTCAATTCTCTAAACGGAATTCCTCTATGTCTGATAAGTCTAGCTAATTCTCTCGTGGTCAACACACAATCAACATCTCGATATCCATCTCTACCAAATTCTTCACGCGTAGCTTCTGCCTTTTTTGCGACACAAGGCATGATTGATAAAGAGAAGATATTTTTAGGATCAATACCCATTTTCTCAGCATAATATGTTTTTATCAATGCTCCCGCCATCTGTTGTGGAGATTTACATGAAGAGACATGTTCTATAAGCTCTGGATAATATATTTCAAGATAGTTGATCCAACCCGGAGAACAAGATGTAAACATAGGTAACTTACCACCATTGGTTAAACGGTTGATGAATTCATGCCCTTCTTCGATAATAGTTAAGTCTGCAGTAAAGTTAGTATCAATGATTTCATTAATTCCTAATTTCTTTAAAGCCGCAAACATTTGCCCTTCAACATTAGTTCCGATTGGATAACCAAACTCTTCTCCTAAAGCAGCTCGGATTGAAGGGGCTACCTGACAGATGACTATCTTTTCAGGATCTCTAAGCGCTCTTTCCAAGAATTTAATATCGTCTTTTGCCTGAATTGCCCCTGTAGGACAAGCTTGAATACATTTACCACAGTAAATGCATCCTGCATCTTCCAAATTATGAAATAGAGCAGGTCCGACATATGTTTCAGAACCACGATGGTTAAAATTCAAAATTCCTAGTCCAGATAATTTTTCACAAGCTGAAATACATCTTCCGCAAAGAACGCATTTACTAGTGTCAATTACCATTGCATCAGATGTTTTATTCATTTTAATTTCTTTTGGTTTAAATAACTCAAGATTTGAGAAATCATTCTCTACATTATATCTTCTTAAAAGATCCAAGAATTCACATGAGTTTTCTCTTGAACATTTCCAGCATTCAAATTTATGATT
Source organism: Bacillota bacterium (assembly GCA_029559915.1). Taxonomy (GTDB): domain Bacteria; phylum Bacillota_I; class Bacilli_A; order Izemoplasmatales; family Hujiaoplasmataceae; genus UBA2289. Next base: position 3,521 of record JAKPZU010000196.1, on the reverse strand, counting down.
ACCAGCTAGCAATTCTAAGTTAAAGCAGATGTTTTCATAAATTTCTTTATTATCAGTTTCTACAACCATGCCTTCTCTGACTTTGGTTGAGCAAGAGGTTTTAAGTCCCTTTTCTCCTTCAATCTGAACAATACATAGTCTACAGTTAGATTCTTCATGAATTCCTTTTAAGAAACAAAGTCTTGGGATGCTGATGCCAATACTATCGGCAGCTTTCATTACAGTATAGTCTTCTGGAACTGATACTTTAATTCCATCAATTGTTAAATTTACAAGTTTAGACATGTGCAGTCCTCCATTTCTCCGGTTTAGTAGAGATTGCATCTACAGGACATACAGATTTACACGCTCCACATTTTGTACAGAGCTTATGATTAATCTTATGTTTTTCTTTTACATTACCAGTAATAGCTCCTACCGGGCAGTTCTTAGCACATTTTGTACAACCAATACAGTTATCAAGAATTACGTATTTGGTGAGAGCTGAACAAACTCCAGCCGGGCATGCTTTTTCTTTAATATGCGCTTCATATTCATGCCGGAAATGCTTTAAAGTTGAAAGCACTGGATTCGAAGCAGTTTGACCTAAACCACATAAAGAAGAATTCTTGATGATTCTTGCTAATCTTTCAAGCACATTCAAATCATCCATATTACCTCTACCTTCACAGATTCGGTTAAGGATTTCTAGCATTCTTCTGGTTCCTTCACGACACGGAGTACATTTACCGCATGATTCATCAACAGTAAACTCAAGATAGAATCTAGCTACGTCAACCATACAGTTATCTTCATCCATAACAATCATACCACCAGAACCCATCATTGATCCTAAGGCAATCAGATTGTCAAAATCGATTGGAGTATCTAATGATTCTTCAGTGATGCAACCACCGGATGGTCCTCCTGTTTGCACTGCTTTAAATTTCTTATTATTAGGGATTCCTCCGCCAATATCATAGATTACTTCTCTTAAGGTTGTCCCCATAGGCACTTCCAGTAAACCAGTATTAGCAATCTTACCTCCTAAAGCAAATACTTTTGTACCACTTGATTTTTCTGTTCCGATGGATTTAAACCAATCTGATCCTTTTAAGAAGATTGGTGGAATATTTGCGAATGTTTCAACATTATTAACATTTGTTGGCTTGCCAAACAAACCTTTTACAGCTGGAAAAGGTGGTTTCTTTCTCGGCATACCTCTTTCGCCTTCAATCGAAGCCATCAAAGCTGTTTCTTCGCCACAGACAAAGGCCCCTGCACCTAATCTGATTTCAATATCAAAATCAAATCCTGATTCAAGGATATTCTTTCCTAGAAGTCCAATTTTCTTAGCTTGAGAAATCGCTATTTCCAATCTTTCCACAGCCACAGGGTATTCCGCTCTAATATAAATGTATCCTGTTTTCGCTCCAATGGCATATCCACAGATTGTCATTGCTTCGAGTACAGAGTGTGGGTCGCCTTCAAGGACAGCTCTATCCATAAATGCACCTGGATCGCCTTCATCAGCGTTACAGATTACATATTTTTCCTCACCTTCAGATTTGGCTGCAAATTCCCATTTCAATCCAGTTGGGAATCCTCCGCCGCCTCTTCCTCTAAGTCCTGATTTCTTCAGTTCTTCAATTACTTGGGTTGGGGTATATTTAAATAAAACCTTCCCTAAGGCAATATATCCGTCTCTGGCAATATACTCTTCTATATCAAGAGGATTTATAGTTCCACAGTTTCTTAAAGCGATTCTTTCTTGTTGAGCAAAATATGTTAGTTCAGCTCTATTTTTTAGTTTCATCCGATCAAAAGAACCGCGATAAAGCATTCTTTCTACCGGCTTATTTTTCATTATATGTTCATTGAAGATCTCATCAACATCATCTAAACTTATTCCAGAATAAAGATATTCTCCTGGATAAATCAAAATATGAGGACCTAAAGCGCATAAGCCAAAACAGCCAGTTATCACAATACTGACTTCTTTTTCGATATGGTTCTTGCTTATGTTGGCTCTGAATGCGTCCCTTATTGCACCTGATATATTGCTGCAATCGGGTCCGCCACAAATTAATACATGCATTCTATCCAACATATCGATCTACCTCTTGGATCTCGATAATAAATACTTATCGACCCTTTGACCTTTCAAAATATGTTCTTCTACTATTTCTGCCGCTATACGTTCTGTAACAGAACAATATATCGTCTTTGTTCCGTTTGATTCTACAATTTCAACAATCGGTTCATATGCGCATTCACCCATACAACCGACTTTAATGACTTCTGCGTTGGGAATCTGATACTGATTAATCAACTTGACAAACGTATCGTACGCTGCCTTAGCTCCTGCAGCTATTCCACAAGTTCCATAACCGACCTGTATTCTGGCTGCGTTTTTAAGTCCAGTCATATACATTCTGTCATGAGCTTGATTCCGTAAAGTCTCTAACTCTTTGAGAGTCATATTCAGTTTCCTCCGTTTTAAAAAAATTTAATTCTTAAGTTTTGTAATAATATCTTTTACCATTTGTACTGAAGCATTTCCGTATACTTCTCCGTTAACCATAAAAACCGGTGCTAATCCGCAAGCACCTATACACCTAGTTTCCTTTAAAGTAAACATACCGTCATCTGTTGTTTCTCCGACTGAAATTTTTAGTTCGTGTGCGATTGTATCAAGAATACCCTCTGAACCTTTTACATAACAAGCTGTTCCTAAACACACGCTAATGACGTTTTTACCTTTGGGAACCACAGAAAAATGACCATAAAACGTAACAACTCCATTGATTCTAGCCACTGAAATATCTAATTCTTTTGAAATTATCTTCTGTACTTGAATCGGAATACATCCAAAAATTCTCTGAGCTGAATGTAATGTTGGCATTAATGGGCCTTGCTTTTTCTTATGCTCAGCCATCTCCGCTAATAATTGGTCGATTTTTTCTTGGGTGATATCGACATTTGTTCCCACTTTTGACTCCTTTCTTATCTAAGCTACATCGGCCATATTATAACATTATTACCCCTAGATAACAAGATTTATTTTCTGCTATAAATGAAAATTTTTACATTCTAATAAAAAAATGAAAAACAAGTTTTTCAACTAAAGAGTCTTTGGACTCTTTTTTGATTACTTATTTTTTGATAAAATTAATGTATGATAAACCCTCAATACGCATTTAAAGATGCCTTTAAACTACAGCTATTAAAAGCTGCCAAGAATGGACTTCATGTGTATGAGAACACCATAACGAAATTGAATAATACTCCCGTTGCTCGAAAACTAAATAATAGATATACTATTAAAGAAATTTTCTATCATTACTGGGATAAGTTTCTTGAGTTAAACCAACACAAGGATATTAGACAATCGATCATCGCTAACGTTAGAAGAATGATCGATTGTCGGGACTTAAGTAAAGGCTATGTCTTTTATGAATGTCCTAACTGTGATAACTTTCATATCACTGGTTTGAGTTGTCATTCAAGATTTTGTGCTAGTTGCGGTAAGGTTTATCGTG
>JAKPZU010000167.1 GCA_029559915.1 Bacillota bacterium | reverse complement strand
TTGTCCAATTTCTGTCATTTGATTTTGTGGGCATGATTTCTCCTTCATTTTTTAGGGGATCGTGTTCCGGTTTGTTCTCTGTATGTATCCCGGATTTCCCTTCAGGCGACTTTTTGCTTATGTGCAGCGCCACACGATCCTTGAATTAAAAATTTATTTCCAAACATATCCCTGTACAGGCACTTCACCTTCTTTTTCTTCCGGTTTAATGTTCTTTTTATAAATGATAAGAACATCTTTTGCTTCTTTGTATTCCGATAAGGTTATATATTTGTGAAATAAACTCTGTTTGTCTTGTTTTTCAACATAGCATTTTTTCTCTCTATCCCATGCACATCCACGTTCATAAGCCGTAGCTTCATTCAGCGTTTTATGCTCACCGATAGAATAATCTTCTCCGCAACAGGTACAAGTCACTCTTTCAGGATTGTGTCCAAAGCGGTTGTAAAATATCACTTTCGCCTCATTCTGTGGGGCTTCGATATAAATATGAGACCATTTTTCTTTCAGACCTCCGCCAGAGTACATATCCATAAATCTTGTCCACATACTTTTATCTCCTTTTCGGATCGGTCAAGGGAATGTTGTGCTCCTCTTTCCAAACCTTACCATAGTGATTCAGATATTTACTGGCTTGCCGCTTTGTTTCAAATTTATCCCTGTTCTCATTGAAAAACTTTCTTACATAATTATTTTCTGTTGGCATTTCTTTTCTCCTTTTCTTTTTCTGTTTCATGTTTAGTTCCAGCGTATCTAAACTGAATGTGCCCACAATTAAGACATCCAAATTTGTCTTTTGCAGGATCAACTATTGATTGAAATGCTATTTGCATGTTTTCAGATTTACATTTTAAATAATACATTTATTTTCCCTCCTTCTTACTTATATTATATCATAAATATTCACTTTTTGATGCTTTCCAACAAGATATTTTTACAATTTTTTAATATAGAGTAAATATATTGAGGAGAACATTGTAGACATTCAGCAATGTCATTTATATTTGATCTACCAAAAAAGAACATTTTTATGATTTCTCTCTTCTTATTTGTTGGCAATGGTTCAAATAGTTGAGCATTAACTCTTTCGAGATTGATGTTGATTTCTGAAAATAAGACTTCGTATTGCTTTAAATTCTTTGGTACGTCTTGGTTAATATAATTCTCATATCCCCAGCAAAGCTTTCCGCCATTGAAGGGGTCGGTTTTTTGTTTGCAAGTTTTAAATTTCTTGCACGTCCGCAGTTTACAAAGAATTTTTTTAGCCATAGTCTCATCAAGGTATGCTCCCGCCGACATCGGGAGCATCTTTTAAGTTTATCAGCATCGTATTGCCGGCATACGATAACTTCGTAAAACTACTTTTTCCTGTCGTTTTTGATTGCTGTAATTTCGTCTCGAATTTCTTTGACAGCAACCTTTATTCCCTGTAATGCTTTCCGTGCTTTTGCACCTGCTGAGTTGTTCCCGCCGTCAAATTTCTTTGCATAAACAAGCAAATCTTCGATGACACCGACAATACTTTCATTAATCATGCTCTCAATAGATACTGCTTCTCTCTTTGCCATAACTTCCTCCTTGATTTTGGTTTGTTAAATGATTTACCCTTTTACAATAGACAATTCCTTCTCCTTTTTGCACAACCAACTTTTATCAGCTATTTCCATCAGTCTCTCATCATGTGTAACCATAATGATTTGAAGACCGAGTTTTTTACTGATCTCTTTCATCATATTTGCTGCGAGTTCTGTCAGGTTTCCTGTCCATCGGAAAGGCTCATCCATAATCAAGATATTTCTGCTTCTTGGTTTTTCAAGGCTCCATAAAACAACCCGTAAAGCAAAACTGATAATATCGAGCAATCCACCTCCCTGTTCTTCTTTTGGAATATATGGTTCGTTTTCTCCATCTTGAACCAAGAGATTAATCTGTGGCCGATTGTTTTGTAAGACAAATTGCATGATAAATTTATAATCTTTGTTTGGAAAGACCGCTTGAATTGCCGTTGTAACCAATTCTTCAACCAACATCTTGAATTGCTGTTGGGTTATTCTTGCAGCTTCCGATATGATGTTTCTTGCCTCTACCATATCAAGAATTTCGATGCCAATACTTTCTAATTTGTTTTTGCACTCATTGGATTGTTTCAATAAAAGCTTTTGTTCTACTTCTCTTTTCTTTACAATTTCTCTGATTTGATCAAGTCTCATATAAATACTCTCTTTCAAAATCATCAATAGCTTTCGACAATTTCTTTTCACTTTTCTCAAGTTCTTCCTTCTTTTCTTTCAAGAGAGTTTTGGCTTCAGCGAGAGTTTTTACCCCAAAAGACTTTTGAAGGCCTTCAATATAGCTCTGATACCTTCCTTTTGCCCTGTCGTAATCTCGCTGAATATCGTTGATCTCTTTTTGAAATGCTTCAATTTGTTCTCGAATATTTTTCATACATCGCTCCTCTCGCCTTCCATATATTTTTCAACAATTCTTTTTACGGGTAATGGCGTTTTGTTTTTCTTCATTATCAGATTTAAATTTTCCAAGAAATCAACCGAACTGACTCCAGAAGCATCTTTTACTCGTTCGATAAAATCATTGAATTCATCTTGTCTTTGCTTCTGTTTTTCAATATGATCTCTTGACAATACGAGTTTTCCAGGTGCGGTAGGTATCAATACTTCTTCGATCATGTTTTTCTTGT
>JAKPZU010000155.1 GCA_029559915.1 Bacillota bacterium | reverse complement strand
AGGAAGTAATCGCGAACATTGTTAGGGAGAATTGCATTTAAAAAAGATTCAATAAATGAGATTTCTGTCCAATTTCCATTTGAATGAATATCATATAGGTTTGTTGTGCGATCAGTAATGTAAAGGCGACCATTATTATTTTTTACACAAATTGCTTGTTCGACTCGGTATCTCTTCTCGTCATGTTCAAACAGTAAAGTACTTGACATTTCAACTGCATTGTTTTCTGGCAGGGCCTCTTTCAAGGCAGTTTCGTTTATATAATCTAATATATCTTTTTGATATTGAATTCTAAGAACGTTCTCATATTCCTTTCCATACAGAGCCCAATTAATCGCGTCGAAAATAGAGGTTTTTCCAAAGCCACTCCCTCCAACTATGATGGAAACCGGGCATTCTGTTTTAGTGTGAAACTCAATTGAATGTTGTTTGTAAAAAGAAGAAAAATTATTTAATGTTATGTTAATAAATTTCATTGTTTCCTTCTTTCCTTTTCTTTTCAATTAGTCTTGCTTCAGCATCAACCACATCTTCAATTTTTCTAATTGGAAAATGCTGGGATCCTCGATAATCAAATTCTATATCTATAGTTCTCGATATAATTTCTTTTATCGAAGGATTTTCTATGTGTTCAAATAATTTCTTAATTTTTGTTCTATATTTTGGCAGTGGCATAATACGTTCCTTTCATTAAATACTCAATAGATCAAACCGATCTGCAATCTCAACAAAATTTTCAAGTGATGTGTATTTGTTAATTGCAAGCTGCGAAAATTCCTTTACTCTTAAGTATTCTCTTTTGATCGCACTACGTACGACGCGATAATCTTCTGATGATTTCCCTGATCGGATGAACCTCTCTGGAGGAATAGAAATCAAATCAATTACATTAGCATTGTCTTTACCAGGCCAGTTTCTTAAGATACGTCCTCTCCTCTGGACAAATTCACGCGAGATAGAAGAACTAGCTAAGAAGTAAGCAGTTTCTGTCGGAGGAACATCTACGCCTTCGTCTAAGCATTTCATGGCTACCAAAGCCTGAAGGTCACCACGTGTGAATGCTTCGAGTAGACGGCTTCTTTCTGCCATGTTTTCTTTGTAAGTAAATTGATGTACTATTAAATGTTTTTCGACGCCTAGAAGACTCAAGACTTGAGAAAAAATTTTGTCACCTGTATAGAATATCGTATGATGAATTTCATTCGATTCAATAATATGGTTTTGTAACCAAAATAGCTTTGAAATAGAGTTGTTTTGTACTCGAGTGCGTTTTATTGCAATTCTCAACGCAGCTTCACTGATAGGCTCATCTTCCTTGGGATGTAATTTTGTGAGTTTGTTGGTTAAGTCTATGTATTCGTCAAATTCCTCTTCAGTTAAATAAACTGGCTCTGGATGATAGTAATAAGGAGTGAGAAATCCCTGCTCAATTGCCATCTTTAAATCGAACGTATAAACAATATTTCCAAAATAATCATATAGACTTGTCGTGCCAAATTCATCATATTCGCGAGAAGGGGTAGCGCTGAGGCCAAGCCGGAATGGAATTTGCGGTGGCAATATTTTAAGCATCTCTTTAGATCCACAATGATGCATTTCATCTGCAATGATGAGCGCTTGATTGTAGAGAGCATATTGCTCAAATAGATCTCTGAGTTCGCCTTTTTGGAAAGATGTATTGGTAGTGATAATCATGCATTGGTCTAGTCTGTTTTGGCTGAAATCTCTTATAGTTTTATGAGCATTTTCAAGCCATTTAATTTTTGATTCAGCAACTACAATAGGCCTAAAACCATATTTCTCTGCCTCTTCTTGCCACTGCTTGGCCAAGTGAATATAGGGGCACAAAACGATTACTGGTAAACGACCTTGCTGCTCGAAAAGTTTGACGGCACACGAAAGAGCGGTATACGTTTTTCCTGTGCCGGTCGCCATCTCAAAGATGCCTTTGCAATTATTTGCAAACCAATTTGATATAGCTTCATTTTGATAGTCACGTAGTTTAATATTTTTAGGGATCTCAGGAATCGGTGGTGTTATTCTGGGAATATCAAATACAAAATAAGATTTGCTAGATTCAGGTTCTTTATATGGACGCGGCTCATTCCTGACGATTTTGACAATATCATCTTTAGCGGCTGAGGGAATATCAAAAACGGCTATATTTGGGTCCTGATTGTTCCAAATCCTATTAAATTGTTCAATTTCCTGGGCGACATAATCTGCTGTTCCATCCCAAGATTTGAACACTTTGATGGATTCATAATTTTCCAAGCCATAGGCGCTATCATTATAAGAGCCATCAAAGCTAATGCTATTTCCCTCATTATCGGTAAAGATTCCGATTTTTGCATGGAATTCATTATTGAGTTTATTTATTGGTTTGGCTAATTTAAAATCAATAATTCCATCGGCAATCATCCAAGCTAAGGCAATGCAAGAAAGCTTTTTGCATTTGGTAAAAAGTTGTTCCATAACATTATTAATGGATTTTCTTAGGATCTCATCGCTTTTTGCTTGATCCCCGAGTTGAAGGGCCTCCCAATCTTCTTTAGATAGGATCGGGCTGGCAATCCACCTTGCTTTCCCACCATTATTGGCAAAGTTCAACATCCCTTCTAATGCCTCATTGATCCAGCTTGATGAAAAGTAACCGACACCTCTATCATATTTTTTTGAATTATCAAGAAGAGGCACAAAAAAGTTATTAATCAAATCGTCTTTTGACGTATTATAGGTAGTATCTATATCAAGATCTATGAACGCCATTATTCCCCTAAATAGAAATAATCTTAAATTAAAATTATTATATCATGTAGTTAGATCCTGATCTAATGAATCTCCATTCTCATTAAGGGCTTCTACTCTACTCGCGTGTCCATTGGAGCTTTCCACGCCTTACGACAGCGCAAGAGCAGCAAGTAAACCGCTAAATCTGCGCAATTTGGGATCAACCAATTCCAACACGGATATAATCACGTTAAGTTAGTACTTTTTTATTCTGCGCTCATTTCGCTATCATCTTTTGACGGCAGGAACATCCCCCATCCTGCTGCCGTCTATAGATTGAGCCTGCGGCTTACAATGAAAGGAGTGACAGAATGAAAAAAT
>JAKPZU010000146.1 GCA_029559915.1 Bacillota bacterium | reverse complement strand
ACGAGGCTTATATCAAAGCAAAGACAAAATCTTAATCAATGCGGATTTAAACGCCGCATTAAACATTATTAGAAAAGGTAACCCCGAAGCCAAACGGATAGGGACTAGAGGTTGGAACACGCCTAAGCGCACTTACCTGTTTAGTGAGTGATCGTTTTAAAAGTATAATTCGTTAAAATTATTTTTGTTCTTCTATAACATTTACATATCGATAAACGGTACTTGAATTTCCTGATTCATCGGTAGCTTTATAACTTATTACATAAGTACCCGTTTTAGATGTGTCCACAAAACCAGAAACTTCAAAAATCAAATTTTTTTCGCTATTATCATAGTAACTAAATGAAGAATCAGACCAAGTTGAATTGATTATGACCGTGTCCAAACCAAGATTAAGCTCTAAAACAGGAGGGGTTTCATCGATTACAGTAACAATTCTTGTGAGAGTCATTTCAAATTCTTGATAAACAAAACTATAGGTGATATGGTACACTCCAACCTGTGTTGCATCAACGGTATTTTCGATAACCTCATTGCTTCTTCTTAAACCAAAAACTTTCGCAGTAGCACCCGGATCTATGTACTCGGAATTCACTTCAATTGTATCAATACCGGAATTTAGATAAAAATCGACATCCTCTATTTCAGCGTTACATCCAATCATGGCCAAAATTGTAATTCCCGCTATAAGCAACAAATTAAATTTCTTCATCTTTATCACCTCTTGATATGTACCACTCAACGTCGTCAAGCGGAACATAAGAGTCCTCAATTACATAAACATACCGGCTCTTGGAATAGATTTCGTCATTGTATTCTACTTGATAAGTGATTATATACACACCCGACTTGTTAGTATCGACATTTCCGATAATTTCTAAGGTGCCATGATTGACTGTCGCTCCGGTTTCGTTATAATTACCCCCAACTATGATGGTTGTCACAGCTTTGTTTAATTTAATCTCAATATTTACTGGATTATCTATGATATGGACAATTCTAGTTATTTGCCCCACCAATTCATCTTTGAAGTAAATCTTGTAAGTTATGGTATAACTACCGATTTGAGTTGAATTCACAGTTCCAAAAACTTGGTAAGAAAGTCTGGAATCACTTAGAGTAATACCGGTATCAATCCAACTCGAAAATCGCTTTAAAGTGTCCACACCTGGATTTAAAACCGCGTTTTGAAAAATTAAGGTTTTTTTATAGACGGGATTTACAATCAGGTCAGAAGTAATGTTTTTCAAACTATGATTCCATTCGACAAACATATAATCAAAAAGATCATCTGAAGGTCTTGTTGGATCAGTCGGTATACTAGCATCCCCATTTGGGTAGACTAATGATTCATCATAAAAATTACCTTCGTAATCAAGGAAAGTAACTTTATACATCATTTCATCAATTTTTCCATATAGAGTTAAATCATTCTTAATTGTTTGATCGACATATTTGTCTTCGAAAGTCAAGGAATAATACCAACCATAAAAGTATTTGTTTTCAATGCTTACTTCAGGAATGGGATATATTGATTGACCACTTGCAAGTGAAATAGTTTCATAAATTTCATTTTCAAGCATGAAAGTTACAGTATAGTAGTTAAGTTCAAATTGTGCATAAAGAGTCAAATCACCGGTGTAAATATAATTTATCGGCAATGCCTGCTCAAAATTCACGTCTAGGAACCAACCCACGAAACTATAATTTTCCAAGACAGGTTCATCAGTGAGTAAATAGTTAGAATCTTTAATTATCCAGATTGGATCTAAAGGTTCAGCTTCAAAAGTTTCAAATGACACCTTGACCAAATCGGTAGACAAGGCATTAAAAGCGTTAATAAGTCCGTTGCCGTAATAAATGTCTTTTCCTTCGATTCCGAGGTCAATGCTGGTCCGATAAATGTTTTCATAAATTTCTTCGAAAGAATATAATCCATAACTAATTAATAAAGCCAAAAATCCAGCAACGTGCGGTGCAGCAAATGATGTGCCGCTAACTTGGGCATATCCGTTTTCCAAATGAGTGGTAATAATATTTTCACCTGGTGCTGCCAAATCAATCGTTGTGCCGTAATTGGAAAATGTGCTGATGGTAGAAGTAGAATTTACAGAACTTACGGAAATGCTTTTTTCAAGTGCTGCTGGATAAAATGGAATATCGTTGCCATCGTTACCAGATGCAGCTACCACAAAAACTTCATTGGCATATGCATACTCAATAGCGGTTCTTACGCCAGAATCTTCCGATGTGCTGCCCAATGATAAATTAATCACTTTTGCGCCATTGTTTACAGCGTAATATATTCCCTTGGCGATGAGTGAGTTGGCATAGGTATCTTCACCCGGCCTGTTCGCCTTAATCACCATCAATTGAACATTGTCAGTTAAACCGTCAATCCCAACAGAATTATTTCTAACAGCTGCGATAACTCCCGCTACATTGGTTCCGTGACCTAAATCATCTTCAACATATTGAATTCCCACTTCTTCAGTATAGGCATTAAATGATAATGACGAGATTTTTCCAACGAACTCTTCATGATCAGTATCAATGCCCGAATCGATAATAGCGACTATTACTTCAGAACTTCCTGTTTCAATATTCCAAGCATCGTAGATATCGATTAAACTGAGATTATATTGTTGGTCAGTATAGTCATTTTTTGGAACTGTTGTCCATGGAGGACCCAAAGGATTGATGATTTCTTGATTGGTTATAAATGAAGTTGAATAAGTTTCAACCTTTCTTGACATAGAAAAAGAGGTGATTGTAAAAATCACAACGTTGAAAATAATCAACAGTCTAAAAAGATTAATTTTTTTATACATCAACCAATCCTCCGAATTACTATATCATATACGCGATTATAGAACATTTTATTGGAAATTGCATTAAAAAAAAGAACTGCTTTATAGCAAAGCAGCTCTTTGGAAAATATCAATTACAAAACGCCAAACAATTTTTGGAAGAATCTCAAGAGAAATTCCAAGAAAGTTCTTCCACCAAAGAAAGGTATTTTATCAAAGACAAAGTTGATTTGGCTTATAACCGGTGCATTAGGATAGTAATAAGCAAGCGGGACATAAATTATAAAGAACACAGTGATTATTATTAAGACAAAAACCAATCTTTTGAACCAAACCGGTATAGAACCTTTTGCGACCTTGTCTAGTTTTGCGTTGCCCTTAATAGTTTCATTTCTTAGTACATTTACTTCAGCCTGAAGCTCTAAAACTATCTCTTTTAGCGATATAATCTCTTTTTTCAATTCATCAAGACTTTCTTTATCATATTGAATTATTGCTCGATCGACGGTATTAGTTTCCACCTTTGATTCCTTAGGTTTAACTTCTTCACTTTGAAGATCTTTTGTCACATCTTCATCGGATTCTTCAATCTTTTCTTCACCCTTTACTTGTTCAACTATTGGTTTAAGTTCTTCCTTAACGATTTCTTCAACAACTTTTTCTTCAATGTCTTCCTGAATTTCAATTGTTTCTTGATGGAGTTCTTCAGCCGCTGTTTCATCAATCTTATATTTTTTGACTTGAATATTCTTTTCGTCAAATTCTTTATACATATATTCAATCATTTGATCTTTGTTTATATAGGCGAAAGCAATAATATTGTTAAGCCTTGCAAATTCTTCCAACTCTTTTAAATTGAATTCTGTCAATTCTCGGTGAATCTCAGGGAGGTATTCATTTCTATCCTTTAATTCGTTGATTATAATTTCCAAAACTTGAATTTTTGTGAGCCTGGTAGGCACTTTGATATTAAACTTTGAACCGATTTGCTTAAGTTCGCTGATGGTTGCACTTAAAACTACTCTCTTTGCAAAAACATCGCGATTCAATCCATCGAATGTGCCTTCTTCATCATAAATATGGGGGTCGAGAGCTTTTTGAAACAATCTAATCGGTGGAATAGATTGATTGAATTGATATTTTTGAATGACTCTTTCCAAGAAAATGGCGATATCTTTTTTGGGAATGCCTTCGCGTATTAAAAAATTAAGCAATTTTTTCCAAAACTCTTTGATGTATGCTTGATCTATTTCTTTATTGTTGAAACGGTACAACTCATTTTCGAATTGGGTTTCAGAAAAAGAATCTATCCATGTAAGTCTGGTTTGTCTTCTGGATTCTTCAAGTCGTTCAGGTCCTTCAACATCACTTTCCGATTTCAAAAGTTCATTGTATTCACTTTCCAAGATTGGATAAAGAACTTTCTGCAGAGCGCTGAACCTTAATGAACGCGGGAAATTGATATCTAAAGCAGTTAAAAATTTAGATATTTCATCTCCAGGAACATTAGTTAAATCTTCTACAATTTCATCGATTGAATAATCTTTATTCAGTTTTTGATAAATATCTTGCATAATGATTCTCCTTAATAAACTTAATTATTATAACATGTGTATTATAACATGATGTTTTAAAAAATAAAATCTACTTATATGAAAAAATCTTGAAAACATAAAGGTTTTTTCGATTATTACAATTTAATCTTGAACCATGGACTTGAAATAATCAATATTAGACCAAGTGGATTTGATTTCCTTTTTTTCTATTTTTTTAACTATTTCTACGATTTTATCATTATATGGAGTTTTGATTTTATATTTAGTTCCATATCTTTTTATAACACCATTTATATAGTCGATTTCTGTCTCTTTTCCAGATTCTAAATCTCTAAGCATACCGGATTTAATCAAACGATGTTTTTTAATTGCCATAGGTAGAATCATCAAACTTATCCATCTTCGGAATTTGGTTTTATAATTTAGGTATTTCTCGATGTTTTTTCCTTGTATTGATTCAATTTTGATTTTCGCAGCTTTGGCAACTTCTATGCCTTCCTTGATGACTTCAAGTGCAACCAACTTGGCGAACTTGTGTTTGGATATATCACCAAAATTTGCATCAGTAATAACTGATAGACCGCTAAAAGCACTGTTTATGAGCAGCTTTGCCCATCTTACGCCGATAAAATTGTCTTCTACAGTTACAGTGCCCATCGTATTTAATAACCGAACAATGTAATCAAATTTATTATTATCATTGTTTCCAAACTTGCCGATGTTGAAAGTTAAAGTATCTCGAGTAGCTTCAGATGTCAATTCGCTGATGCCATTACCGTGGAAAGTCGCACCCCAACTCATGACACAGCCACAAGTTCTATCTTTGCCGATGACATCGGCAATAGAATCTTCAGGCAAACCATTTTGCATTGTACACACTAATGATTCTTCATATAAATAAGGAATCAGGCTTTCAACAACCTCTTGATTATATCTTTGTTTAGTCATTAATAAAATAATATCGTATTTATCTTTCATTTCTTCAGGGAGAATTGCCTTCACTTTTTGTGTGAAGTTAATTTTACCAATAATTTGTGCTCCATTTTTATTTAATCCAAGGACATGATCTTTATTTCTATTTATTAAATCAATATCATAGCCAGCTTTGCTTATATATGCCCCTAAAACGGTACCCATTCCACCTGCGCCATAAATTCCAACTTTCATAATTTAAACCTCCAATATATTTTAAGTATAGCACAATTTGGCATTTACACTAATGGCAAAACTTTTTTTTACAATAAATCATCGCTATTGAACGTATATATAGATGAAAGAGAAAAAGAGGTGAAAAAAATGAAAAAATTTCTCTTAATGCTCACATTACTTTTTGCTGGCATAGGCCTTGTAGCTTGTGCTGAAACGGAAGAAGTCGCGTACTCAGATTATACTTATCTATCTTTAGAGATGAATCCTGCGGTAGACTTTGTTATCGACAGTGAAGGAAAAGTTTATACTTACAGTTTTAGAAACGAAGAAGCAGAAATTGTGGCTGCTGGTCTAGAAATGGAAGGCAAGACATATGAAGAAGCACTTCACTTGTATTTAAATGCAGCTATTGATACCGGTTATATTGATATTACTAGAGAAGATGGCGCGGTAATAATCCAAGCCGGTGGTAAAAAGGATTCGGAAAGCAATGAGTTTATGGTCCAAGTTCAAGAAGAGCTTCAAACATTTTTTCAAGAAAACGCTATTGGCGCAGTTGTTTTGAAAAATGAAGAAGTCGATGAAGAAGCAGAAGCTTTGGTAGAAACTTATGACATTTCTTACGGATTTGCCAAAATGATTCTTGCTTATGTTGAATTAAATCCTGATGCTGTAATTACCGAACTCGCTGAAATGCAACCAAAAGATTTAGTTGATGATTTAGTTGAAGAAGCAAATCAATATCGCAGCCGTTATCAAAATGAAATTCAAGCAGGAGCTCAAGCGGTAAAAGACGAATTGGTCGAAGCTTTACAAGCACAAGTTCAAGCACATCGTCAAGAAGTTGAAAATGGCACTAAAACTCAACCTGACATCAGTGGATTAAAAGAAAACTACATGAACAATTTCGCTACGTTACATGAATCTTACCTAAATAGAAATCAAACAAGATTGCAACAAGCCAAAGAAAAAGTTTCAGGCAATTCTTCTATGTATTTCTCATTGGACATCAATCCGGGAATTGATTTTGTGATTGATGGAAATGGATATG
>JAKPZU010000142.1 GCA_029559915.1 Bacillota bacterium | reverse complement strand
TAATATCTGCGATTAAGCATTCCACCAATAATCAGTCCTTTACAAAGGATATTACAGTTAACCATTCCTTTTCAAACAAACCTCAGGGTGGATATCAGAATTACTATGAAAAGATGGTCAGTTATATCAACATTATTTCATCACAGGCAAAGGCCATTGACGATTCAGTTACCGAGAAACCATTCAAGACAATTGATTCTGAAAATGAGGAACAAATTTTCAAATATGTCGATACAAATTCAGGAAAGGCTAAAATCGTTGCAATTGCTTCAAAACTTAAAGAACAAAAAGTCGCAATTATAGGATTGGGTGGGACAGGTTCATATATTCTGGATATGATATCGAAAACTCCAGTTCGGGAGATTCACTTGTTTGATGGAGACCTTTTCTTACAACATAATGCATTCAGATCACCTGGTGCAAGTTCGTTGGGTGAATTACAGGCTTTACAGAAGAAAACTGATTATTTCCAAACACATTACTCCAATATTAGGACAAACATCATCTCTCATAATTATTACATTGATAATCAAAATATTGATGAATTATTAGTGATGAATTTTGTTTTTATTTGTATCGACAAGTCTGATATAAAAAAGGTAATCATTGATAGGTTGGTTTCACATGGTATCTCATTCATCGATACCGGAATCGGAGTCATAAACATTGATGATTCATTAATCGGTCATATTAGAGTTACAACCAGCACACCAAATATGAGAGAACATTTAAAAACCAGAATTGCTTTTAGTGATGATGGCGGGGAAAATGATTATTCAACCAATATCCAAATTGCAGAATTAAATGCTTTGAATGCTGCATTAGCAGTCATTAAATGGAAAAAACTCTTTGGCTATTACCAGGATCAAAGCAAGGAGTTTAATTCAGTATATTCAATTAATGATGGAGTCCTAATTAATGAAGACAATTTCGTTTGTATTTGTTGAACACATTCCAGAAAAGCTTGACGAAGGCATAATCTATGTTTCATTGAAATATTGTACAGCCGTTCATAAATGCTGTTGTGGGTGTCAGGAAGAAGTTGTAACACCATTGTCACCAGTCGATTGGCAATTAACATTTGATGGTAAAACAATAACGCTTGATCCATCAATTGGAAATTGGGGATTAAAGTGCCAATCTCATTATTGGATACGAAAAAATAAAATTATTTGGTCAGAGAAATGGCCAGATTCGAAAATAAAGTTACTTCAAGAAGCAGATCAAATCGAGAAAGAAGGGTATTATAAAATAATCAACAAAAAACGAAAGAGGCTATGGAAGTGGTTCTTCTTCTATTTCGTTTTTACCATTGTATAGTATCCCCATCTATCTGGGCAGTTTCTTTTAGCTTGGTAATCTGCGGGTAAGCGTCTGGTTTATCGAATTTCAAACGATAATGAAAGACCCTTCTTAAAATCAATTCGTTATGGTCAACAAGCTGGGTTTTAAAAACAACATTGAATCCTTTATATTTATATGCTACACTGGGGTACCATAGTGCTTCATGCTTCTGCTCAGGACCTTTTGAACGCATTAATGTATTTGCAAAAAGGGCACTGAAAAGATAATCATTAGAGTGTTTAATTTCCATTTTGGCAAACTGTTTTGCGAAGAAAATATTCACTTTTAAGATCGCTTGATATTGATCCTCAGTCTTCCCTTTTCGCATTAATGGCTCTATGGCTTTAGCTGCTTCTCCAACATCGGTACCAACATTTTGTGTATCTTCCGAATGACAAATCATACATGCTTCTATATCCTTTGTGAGTTCCCATTCTCCGATAACCAAATCAAATTGTCTATTTGCTGTTTTACGTAATTCGTCCTGGCATGATTCAATGGCTGCTGTATCGAGTG
>JAKPZU010000141.1 GCA_029559915.1 Bacillota bacterium | reverse complement strand
TATTGACTCATATCGTCCAACCTATCATGGATTACAATACGCATCTTATATTTTTTATCCTGAAGTCGAGTAGTAGCAAATCCTGCATTAGTTGATGAAAGATTCTTAAACTGGACATTGATTTTATCTCGTTCCGCATTTTTCAATGTGTATTCAAGAGTCTTTTGATTAAAAATACCCTCTGTTTTTGCAAATTGTTCCAGTTTCTTCGGTAAAGGCGGTCCTTCTGTTGAATCAAGATCATAAACGAGCATGACTGGTGACATTGGTGCAAGAATGAGCATTGGATGAGCATCTTCTTTAATCATTCTATCAAACTTTTTTCTCCAGTCACTTGCTGTAGCATAAAAACTACATGACGGATTCTGAACCCTGACGAGCATATTGTTATATGGGGAATAATCCTTGAATTTTGCCACAAATTCTACCATCTCACGGAAAGTTGATGATTTGCGGAATTGAATGCTCTGACGCATTAGTTCTTCAAAAATATTCCTGTATTCTTTTTGGGGTTTGATACCGCCACCAAGAGCCTCTTTCAGTTCTTCATCGGATAGCGTTATTGTTAAATATTTACGAATATTACCCTGGAGATTTTTATCTTCCCTTAGTCGTTGTATTATTGGAATAATAAAGTGTCTTACCTTCCAGTTGAAAATATTTTCCAAATACTTCAGTACTTCACTAGCGGAAGGTTGGGATGGAGTTGACAGATATTTTACTATTTCTTCATAAATGTCTTCCTCAAACTTTTTTTCATCATCCTTATTCCAAAGTGGTGGATCTTCAAAAAGTGACGGTTGAACTGGTTGCGACATTTTGTTGCCACCTATTATTTGTTTATCTTTTTTTTAGATTGTATATATAAAATATCCGAAAATATTAACCTTCGTCGTTTGCTGATCCGTCATATAGTACTCGACCGGTTTTCTTAGAAATAAGGATGACGCGACTGCTTCTGAGCATTATTCCGTTATGTCCATCGTTCCGTGGGGCATAAACAAACCAACAAGGTTCAGACGTCACATTATATAGTTGAAGTCTTTCCGGTTTTTTGGAATAGACTTTGAACCCGCTTGGATCAGGTTGAAGTGATTTTGAAACTTCTTTTATTGCTATTTGTAAAGCATCTTTTTTGTCTATATTCTTTGATTTCTCAGTCAATTCTTTATCCTACTGGACGCAAATATAATCTAAGTTTTTTTGAAGTCTTATATGATTTTAATATAAACAAAAACAATCGTTAGTGTCAATCAGATATCAAGTTAATATTGACACCTCCCCAATATATAACGTAGAACAGCTCTCACTCCCATGTTAACCGGAGAAGTTCTGCGATGGTATTATTCCAATATCAGAAGAAGCAGCCACCGACTATATCTTTCTTCTTACCATTTTATTTTTTTTGTTTTTACGATTAATTCCACAAGTTGATTTCACTTGTAATAGATTACAATGAATCAATTACCTCTAGGATAATCTCATCTGTAATCTTCTTGT
>JAKPZU010000102.1 GCA_029559915.1 Bacillota bacterium | reverse complement strand
AGCATCAATTAGGGAAAGCAAGGTCAGTAGCTTTATGTTTTTCAGATTTCCTTTTTCGAATCTTTGAAGGGAGTTAACATGGACATCAGCAATTTCACTGTATTCTGATTGACTTAATCCATCATTTATCCTGTAATTCTTAATGAGAAACTGTATTTCTTCAATCCGTTTTTCCTGATATTCTGGAATAGGCTGTTTATGCATAACCAATGTTTCCTATAAATACATTGCAGTGTGGATTTTGATGTACGGAAAAATGTCAATGATGTACCTATTTGAACGAAAACGGGCATTTATTATCCTTATTTTGAAGGGATACAAGCTGAAATAGAATCGTTCCCAAATATATACGTATTGAGATACTGGATGTTGCGATATGAATGTAGTCCCGGCAGATGAAGATTCATTTCAAATTCTCCAATTTTAGAAAATTCTCAAAGGTCTTTAAAGAATGATTCCGCACTTAATCCATAATAATCCAGAATTTTGAGAAGGGTTGAAGTAGTGAAGTATATTAATCCTCTTTCCATCAGAGAGTAGGAGTTACGGGATATACCCAATTCTTTTTCCAAAAACGAGATTGTGATATTTCTTTCCTCTCGCAACGTTTTTAGCCTATTCCCAATCTTTTCCAGAAATGCTTTATGACCGGGAGAAACAGTCTTTGGTGGTTGATATTTTTGTGAGTCCATAACTGTACTTCAAGGCTTTCCAAGTTAATTCAAGGAGAATCTTTTGTAAAGATAAAAAATATTGCACAGAATTATGTGCGGTTAAATAATATCATTACATTTGCACATAATTATGTGCGGTAAGTATGAAAGCAGGACGCAAATTCTTACAACAAATGGTTTACATATACAAGGGTGAAGACCCTATTGAGTATATGGTAATAGTTGAATATGATGCAATTACAAGCCTTCCAATTCGTACATATATTGTTGAAGTACCTCTTCAGCATCTTGGATTTTTCAAATACCACTTCATTTCAAATTAATCGATTATGAAGCATGTCGCCTTATATTGCAGGGTATCCCTATCCAATGGTACTCAGACAACCGAAAACCAACGCATCAGGTTGGTAGATTATGCAACCAAGAATAACCTCACATATGATATCTATGAAGAAGAGGAGAGCACCAGAAAAACTCGCCCGGTCAAACAGGCACTTATGGAGCGGTTACGTAATCATGAATATGATGCTGTAATTGTCTATCGTTTAGACCGATGGGCAAGGTCTTCAACTGAACTTATATTGGGTGCAAAGGAGCTACTCGACAAGGGGATTGGGTTCATTAGTGTTTCGGACAATCTGGACTTCAATTCAGCTACAGGTAAGCTGCATTTCGCTATCCTGTCAGCGTTTGCGGAGTTTGAGAGAGAGTTGATACGGGAAAGGACAATTGAAGGTCTTCGCAGGGCAAAGATGCAAGGGAAACGTCCGGGAAGACCAAAGGGGAAGAAAGATACTGTAAAACGAAGAAAGTCTGGCTACATTCTCAGGGAAGCTCGGAAAAGACAGAAAACTGATACGGTGAACGGAGTGATACACTCAATTGAACATTACATCTGACGAATTCATATGTCATTTTTTTACAACTGGTCATACCATATTTGCCATATGTGTTTGATTATTAACTAACTTTATCGATTATACTTACCACATTTCTTAATGTGGATAAAAGACAATAGGGCAATTTACATCCATTGTGATGGGGCAATGATGCCAGACCGAAAATCGAGTGGTGGCATTGGTTATGTCATTAAGTTCCCAGATGAATTTGAATTAGAAGATATTAGTGAATCCGAAGGGATTTTCGAGGAAGCTAATATTGAAAGACTGGAAATATTTGCCTTAATAAAAGGGATGAAGGGATTTATTTATTGGTATGAAAGGAATAGTATTAAACTTACGGCAGTGACAAGAATCATCTTAGTCACGGATAGATTTGACTTACATGATGAAGATAGAACAAGCCCTTTTAAAATTAGCGAATGGCGTAGGAATGGTGGAAAAAATCATGAAGGAAAGGAAATTCTGAATTGGGATTTGCTAAATTCTTTGGACAAAACAAGAACCAGACTCCATAACCTGACGTGGAAATCCATCCGTATTGAATACAGACCGAGGAAATTCAATAAAGAAGCGGATAAGCTTTCTAAGCAAGCCAGAAAGGAAGGGATACCAAATAAAGTGATTGCAATAACCGGGCATAAAATCGGAAAGCGAAAATATGATGGTCAGGATGTGATATATGGAAACCTAAAACCAAAGGAAGCAATTGATATTCACATCTTCAGAAAACGTCCAATAAAGAACCAATGGCAAATTAATGCCGAAATTACATCAGGCATGGCACTGGGAAGAAAAATCCAGATTATTGTTGACCATGAACTACAAGAAAAGCTTCAGCGAGGCAATTTGTACTGTGTTAAGATTAAAGCCGTTTTTACACACCACATTGAAATTTACCGGACTTTTCGTAAGTTTAAAAAGAAGAATACAAAAGGTGGACAAACCGAAAAAAATCCTCCCCCAAATAATGTTGGTGGTTAATTTTTGGTAAAACCACCCACTGACCTCCCCTGTAAAACGTGATTCAAAAAAACGACCGTTTATTTGTTTCCATGTATTATTGTCAGTTCATAGAAAAGATTGCTTATAATATATCATTTTGAAATTCGTAAATTTGAGTAATGCAATAAAGTCAAGGTTATGAATCACTATTAGTTTTTCAAAGAAGACTGACTAATCATATACTTAAAATAATTCGAAATGGCAACAGAAGAAGTTATTTGTAATGCAATCAGGAACAGATATGTCATACAGTTCAATTACGAGGGTCAGCAACGTATTATTGAACCTTTTACTCTTGGATATCATAAGGATACTGGCAACTTAGTACTTTCTGGTTATAGGGTTGGGGGTTATACAAAAAGCCATAGCGAACCCCCTTGGCGACTATTTAAAGTAAATCAAATGAGTGGACTTGAGGTAACAAACCAAAAGGCAGCAACATCCAGAAAAGATTATAATCCAAATGATTCCAGAATGTCGACCATCATCTGCACTTATTAGTAAGTGAAAATTTGTTGACCTTCAAGTTATGGATACAATAACCATATATTTTGATAAACCACAGTCTTTTGAACCCTCAAACATTACTCCATTGAAAGGGATTGTTGGTCTATACTTTATTTTCACGAAAGAGACATTTATCCAGTATCCCTTCGGCAAGTCTAAATTGTTATACATTGGTATGAGCGAAAGGAAGACTAACAGTATTGGAAGTAGGCTACTTGGTCATTTTGATGGAAAGTCAAAGAATATTGGACTAATGAATTACAGAAAGATTTCTCCATTGCTTTTTACATATATCAACTTTGACATTTTAAAAGCGAACTGGAAATATAAAATTGAAGACCTTGAAAGTTACTTCATATTAAGCTTTGTTGAGCATTTTGGCGTTTATCCTATTTGTAATAACAAAACAGGCTTTGAAGTGCGGAATAGGGATTTGAAATTTATTATAAATATTGATTGGAATTATTTCAAGCAAGGTAACCTATGAATCAAAAAGTCAAATCTGGTATTGAGATATTAGACGAATTCTTTGAAGAAATAAAGGAATTGGATAATGTGGATAGTTCTATTGCTGAATCCTTATCACAGCTTTACAAACAGGGCAAGTTGACTGATGCCAATGTAAAAAATATGCTACAAAACTTACGGGAGAGTAATGAAAACAAAGGTTAAACAATTACAGATTCAAGGTTTACGTGGAATCCAAAACCCGCTTACCCTAACATTATCTGGACAGTCAATTCTTTTATATGGTGAAAATGGAACTGGTAAGAGCAGCATTACTGATTCAGTAGAATGGTTCTTTAAAGACGAGGTGAAACATCTATCCGGAGAGGAGATTGAATTAAAAGAAGCATTACGCAATTATAATATTAGTAAGGATGATGAATCATCAATCACAATTGAATTTACAAAATCTGCTTTTAATGCAACTAAATCAATAAAGACGAAAAAAGATAAACTGGTAATATCCTGTACCAATGATTCCGAAGATTTCAAAAAGTACTTATTACAAACCCAAAAAGAGAATATTATTCTACGTCACCATTTATTAACAGATTTCGTTGATAAAACAAAGGGCAACAAACTTAAAAGTTTATCAGATGTAATCGGATTTTCTGAAGTAAATAAAGCCAAAGAAATTTTAAAGAAGTCATATAATTCTATCAAAGCAGAAATTAAGAATCAGAACTTTGAGGCTCAGGTAAACACTCAGAAACAGATTCAAATTGACAAAATTGGCGCAGCAATTGGAGTTGAATCGAATCTATTTGACAGAATAAATGAAATTATCGCTCCCCTGAAATTAAGTTCTAAAATCACATCATTACAGGATATCGATGTGCTACTCCAGATTCTAAAAGTCCCGGTGAATAGTACAATTATTACTGAATTGAACTTTCTGGATGATTGCAAGAATGTTCTGACAGCAATTGAAAATGAGATAGTTTTGTTCAATGAAGAATACCAAAAGTATTATGTTGAATTTGTTAAAATTAAAGCAGATATACAGGGTATTATGCAATCATACCTTTCGGAATTGCTTAAAGTGGGACAAGAAGTGCTGAGAAATAAATATCATAATGTCGAATCTTGCCCATTATGTTTGCAGCCTAAAAGTCAGTTAACCCTTCTCCAAGAAATAGAAAAACGATTGCGAAGTATTGAAGAGTCAGCAACTGCAAAATCATCGTTTGATTTGGCACGACAAACCATCGAGAAAATTACTTCCGACAGAATAAAAAGGATTGAACGCATTGAAGGTAATAGTTTATACCATAGTCCTGAAAATGAAAGATTAAAGACAGCATTTGAAGCATTAAAAAATAAAATAATTGCTTACCAACAGAATGGAAGAAAAAAGCTGACTTCTGATGTGGAAATTGAACCAGTTGATTCAATTATGTTAAAATCTGATGACTTTGCCATTATTTCAGACTTAGGTGACAGAATAACCAAAATAAAATCCAGCTTGGAAAAGGATAATACAACCATTTTGTATTCCAATATATCTTCGGCAAGAGATGCTTTCTTGATTATTAAAAAATTCGAACTTGATAAAAAAGTCCTTGAAAGTCAAAGAGCTTCAATGGAAGTAATTTATAACGAATTCGTCAAAAAGCAGAAAGGAGAACTGGAAAATTTCATAACCACCTTTTCCAACACAATTAATGATTATTACCAATTTATGAATCCTTCTGAACAATTTCAGGAGCTTAAAATTGTAACAATTGGAGAGGAAGATGAACTAAACGGTATAACTATCGAATATAAATATGAAGGAGAATGGGTCTCTCCGCCTCAAAAGTATTTTAGCGAATCCCATCTGAATTGTTTTGGTATCGCTTTTTTCTTGGCATCTGTAAAAGCTTTCAATGAAGAAAACTCCATAATAGTACTGGATGACGTAATATCAAGTTTCGATAGTACACACAGAAAAATGTTTGCAGATTTATTGTTTGAAAAATTCTCTGATTACCAGATTATTCTTTTAACACATGAAAGTGAATGGTTTCAATATATAAGCCAACTTGCCAAAAGAAAACAGTGGATTATAAAGGAAATAAAATGGAATGAAAAAGATGGAGCATTTGTTGATGCCACGCCGCTTGAACTAAAGGAAGTTATTGAAACCAATCTTATATCTGGCAATATCGAGATACTTGGTAATGCAATAAGAAAATACCTTGAACATTTTCTTAAAGAAGTCTGCAAAAGCCTTGAAGTCAGGGTCGTTTTCAAATTCAACAATGAGAATGAAAAACGAATGTCCGATGAACTATTAAATGAACTTAAATCCAAAATTGACAAATGCAGTAATGGTTTGAAAGCGCAAATCCCAATACTTGAAAGAGTTAATAATTCAACTATATTGACGAATCTCTTATCTCATGATAATCGATTTTCTCCCAAATTGGGTGATTTGAAAGCATTATGGATGGATGTTCAAGCATTGGAAGGTTTATTTCTTTGTAGTGAATCAAACTGTATGAAATACATAACCTTAAAGCACTATGATACTGTTCTGAAAGAAATAAGATGTGCCTGCGGAAAGAAAAAATATGATTGGAAGAAATAATTGAAGAAGACAAGTCAATCCATAGTTAAATCTCGCACAAAAGCAGTTCATATGTGGCATAGTTATACAGAACACGAGATATTTAAAGTAAAAGAATGGATAACTCTTTCGATAGAGCAGTTGATTCAAAATGATAACGAATTGCTTAATCCTTCAAAAGTCAAATCCGCTTTTAAAATTGAAGGACAAAAAGAATTGAACAGAGAAGTTCATGAAACGACAATAAATCATAGGTTAGCCAGATATCTTGAAGACTACCTTGGACAATATGGCTTCGAAGAATATTACTGTGATATAGAATATAATAGGTATATCAACAATCGAAAGATGGTGTTTTCTTTGAAGACCCACCAACAGATTGAAGTTCGTCCAGACATTATCATTCATAAACGGGAGAGAATAGGTGAACCCATTCCCCATCTGCTTGTAATTGAAGCTAAGAAATACAGGACGACCGACAAAGACAGGAATCATATTCATGATTTAATGTGGGATAATAATTATCGATATAAATATGGTCTACTGATTTCATATTATGAGGTCAATGAAACAATTAATTGTGAATTACTTACTTTGAACGATGGCAAATTTATTAAGCGCATTTTTAAGGTTTCCAAACAGAAGACGAATTGAAAAAAGTTGTACATTAGCATAGCGTTTCGCAGTTTATCGTGCCAAAATCATTCCTATTTCATGGTATTACAACCTGCGAAGCCATTTGCTCATTGAAATATAGAAAAAGGCGACACGCCCTCATTCTTCTTTATCAGACAGGATTGTATTGCAGACATTGACTTTCACATATATTATGGTGTCGCCTTTTAAACATATCGGTCAGTTCAATGACCTTGAGGCGGTACTATCATCATTCCTTAGCACGAGGAAATGCAGCGAGACAATGAGTACCGCCTCTTTTATCGAAACTGTGTTAAAATTTGATTTCCACAGAATTCGTAAATTTGATATTGCAATAGAATCCGATGTCATTCACATTTTTTTGTCGATGGCTTCAGAGTGATTTATTATCTTTTAAACTTTGTTAACATGGCAAGACAAACCGTAAACTTGGATGAGATTAATCTTGATGATTTACCTCAAAGAAAATCAGTGTATGCGATTTTCGCACAATCAAAAGAGACAGGGAAACCCATCAATTGCAGATATGTTGGAGAAACAAATAATCTGCAAGAAGGAACTAAAGCTCATTTCAGAGAAAATGAGCAGAATGAATGTTTGAAAGAATTTATGCAATCATCCAAGACTAAAATGATGATTTATGAGCTATTACCAGATTCAGATAAGAAAGAAAGGCTTCTAAAACAGGATGAATGGATTAAAGAGTATAATCCAAAATGTAATGATTAGGTGAACAATAATCATAATCTACACACATTAATGAGGCAGAAATGTCCATTTTAACTTTTGTTATTTATTTTGTTGTTATAATCACAAATTCTATAATTTGATTTTATGATTTATAAAACTTATTTATCAGACACTTCAAAATTGCTTTCCTTACCAGAAACAGGAATGGGATATCAAATAATTGAAGGGAAACTATTTCTGGAAGACAAAATTCGACAATATGTGGTGTACAATTGCGAATTAGCAGTTGACCTTGATGATGATTTTCTTGTTAATAGGAGAAAAATAATTGACAAGGGATTTTCAAATGCTTTGAATGAATCAAAATCGTTATTAATCAATACGGATTCAATAAAAATTGTCACTGGTAAACCGACTTATGAAACCAGACTATTGTCAGCTTATAAGCAATCCAAAAATAAAAGACATTCAGGGGGTAAAGGAGCAAAAGAGAATCCGAAAGAAAATACAGACGGCAACGAAACCTTTGTTCGGGTATCTGCATATGAGAATGACAAACGTATTGATTTTAAAAGAAAAAGGCTCATCGAAGGTTCATATACTACTACATTAATTGATTATTATGACTGCATTACTACTGATGATAACCCAGTAGACAGATATGCTCTTCCCAATGATGAGCCAGTAAGGTGGGCATTCTACATCAAGCCAGCAATTCGAGATGTTCTTCAAAGAGGAATAGTACAACCAGCTTTTGGTCATGAAGGTGGGGGCATTGAGGCTTTCTTTGAAAAAGGCACTTCCGATAATACTTTATACCTTAAAAAAGAATATGGAGTCTTATAGAATATTATTGACTAATAGCCAAATTGAATACCTTTCACATCAACCAGAAAATGGTATGGGATATCAAATTGTTGATTTAACACTCAAGAGTGGGGATGTTCTTATGAAAAAGGTAGTTTTAAACTGTTCATTTTTA
Source organism: Bacillota bacterium (assembly GCA_029559915.1). Lineage (GTDB taxonomy): Bacteria > Bacillota_I > Bacilli_A > Izemoplasmatales > Hujiaoplasmataceae > UBA2289. Next base: position 219 of record JAKPZU010000102.1, on the reverse strand, counting down.
CAACTTGATGACCAAGAACAGCTTAATGTCGAGGATATTATCAAGATTGAACTTCACCGTGACTAAATGGTGAAGGTTTTCGCTATGTAAATTTGTTTCTGTAAAATTGGTATAGAGGTGCAATAGACAAAAGAAAGTCACGGTTGATAATAGTTTAATAGTACTAATCAAAAAACTTACAACCATGACTTTCGAAGAACGTGAGCAAATTACGAAGAA
>JAKPZU010000073.1 GCA_029559915.1 Bacillota bacterium | reverse complement strand
TCAAGAGATAAAATCTCAAGAGTAATTCGTTTTTTCTTTACAGGAGAAATTAATTCTTTTTCCAATTCTTCCAAGTCAAAATCATCTGAGGCAAACGTGTTTCTTAACCCTACTTTTTCTTGAAGCGAACGATTCATCTTGTGTTTGTTCTTTCTCAGTTGCGCTTCCAACTTATCTACAGCTCGGTCAATTGCTGCATATAAGTCGCGATCTGACACTTCAGCTCTTAAGGTTAAGAACTTGATGGGAATTGTAATTTCTACCTTGGTGCCATCACGATAAATCTTACATACGACGAAGGCTTCTAATTCTTCTGTGAAGATTCTGTCAATCTTGCTGAGTTTCTTCTCGATGTAGTTGTGAATAGCGTCGGTAATTACAAATCCTGATTTGCCAACAATGTCTAGTTTCATAAAATCACTCCTTTTTTTTAAATATCTAACCATCTTTATTATAACACCCTTGAATATTTTAGTAAATAAACTCACCCTATTTAATCCAAAAAGTTAACATAACTCAGGTCATGATATTGTAAAGAATATATTGTTACATCACCCAAGCTGAAAATCAATTGTGCCCAATTTTTCAAATCATGAAGTAATCCATCATCAATCAAAATAACTGTTTCATCACTATTTTCTGCCTTTTGCATCATTTTAAAAAATATTTTATTGTGTCTTTCCAGATAGGTTTTTTGCAAAAAACTTAAATTTTTCTCGTAAAGATAATGATAATTGATGACACCGCCATTGATGGGAATCACTTCCGTTTTTAAATTCGGCTTAAAATTCTCTGTACAATCAGGACAGATTTCCGGGAAACGGAACAAGAAAGAAAAACTATCTTCCAAATTAAAGAAACGATTGCACAATCTACATTTCATAGTTGTTTATTGAACTCCATAATGGCCATTCTAGCCGCAATCATTTCTTTACTGATGGTGCTGGCAAAGAAGATAACTCTACCATCATCGCCCATTCTTCCCACCCTACCGGCAATTTGAATCAAACTGGATTGATTGAAAACTTTATTTTCCGATTGCAGTACAATGACATCGACGTTATTGAAAGTTACACCACGTTCTAAGATTGTCGAAGAGATCAGAATTTTTAATTCTCTTCTTGAAAAAAGTTTAAGAACAATATTCTTATCCTCAGTTTCGCTGGTAATTACTTGCACGTAATATCCTTCTTCACTCATAATTTTCTGAAGTTCTTTAGCTTTCTTGATTGAACTGACATAGATTATCAATCCTCGGTCTTCTTTTTGCAGAAGATTTATAATTGTAAATACTTTTTTATTAATAAGGCCATCCGATTGAATGAACTTTGGTACGGGCAAAGGTAATTCATGATATCTTTTTGCCAAGAGAAAATAAGCTAATTCATCATTATCAATCATCTTCTTATATTTGTCGGATATTGTTGCACTCATATAGACAAGCATGGCATCATCTTTCTTGCTTTTATTAACCAATCTTTCCAAAAACAAATTATCTTTAAAAGGAAAAGCATCAACCTCATCAATGATAATCAAATCAAACTCCCGATAAAACTTTATCAGTTGTTGTGGCGTCAAAATTATGAAAGGAGAAGCCATAACCAAACTACACCCACCATAAAGACAGGAGACGGAAGTAAATGGATAATAACTCTTCATTCTCTTAAAGACCTGCTTGATTATTTCCACTCTGGGAATGACAAATCCTACGGTTTTTTTCTGATCGAGAAACTGTCTTATAAGTTCAAGAGTCATTTCAGTTTTACCCGCTCCACATACTGCTTGTAAAAAAGCATTTTTTCTCTCATTATAGCAATTTACCAGAAATTGACTGCCGCGCTTCTGTTCGTTAGTCAAGTGAAAACCCACTCTTAAAACATTATTATGATGCGATAAACTTCTTTCCAATCTAAGGCAATAATCCAAGCTGGTAATGTTATTGTAATCGTAACAATCCAAACAATGGCTGATGCCGTACTCATCAACCTTGATATTTTGTCCAAAGCAACGATTGCATCTTCCTAATTCAATCGCACAGACAGCGTTTAACCTTTTCTCATTGATAATTCTTTCATACATAATTACCACCCAATAAAATATTACCGTCCAAGAGTCGATATTCTTTTCACATAAAAAAATCCTCGAAAATCGAGGATTATTTTACTACTATGTTTATTAGTTTATTAGGAACTACAATGATTTTGACAACTGTCATTCCGTTGATTAAGGCTTGAATTTTTTCTGTACTTACAGCAATTTTTTTCAATTCTTCTTCAGTGGTTTGACTATCGACAGTAATTTTGTCCCTGACTTTGCCATTGACGCTGATAACCAGATCAATCTCGTCTTTAACCAATTTGGCTTCATCATAAGTTGGGTAGGTTTCATGAACCAGTAGCGTTTCATGTCCAAGCATCTGCCAAAGTTCTTCCGTTATATGTGGAGCAATCGGATTCAAGATTTGCAACAAGACTTCATAATCAGCTGTCGTCAACTCGTCCATCTTGTTATACTCATTGACCAAAGTCATCATTTTGGCAATAGCTGTGTTGAATTTCAGATTTTCAATATCTTCACTGACACCCTTGATGGTTTCGTGAATCATTCTTTCCAGTTTATGTGAGTATTTATCTCCAGGTTTTACATTAGGAAACATTCGCCAGATTTTATCCAAAAATCTTCTCGCTCCCTTAAGACCCAAATCATTCCAAGGAGTAGCCATTTCGTAATCGGAAATGAACAAGACGAATGTTCTGAGCGTATCAGCGCCATACTCGGATATAATCTCCATCGGATTAACGACATTGCCTCTTGATTTTGACATCTTTTCATTGTCAGAACCTAAAATTATCCCTTGAGCAGTTCTCTTCTTATAAGGTTCACGGTGAACAGTGACACCGATATCGTAAAGGAATTGATTCCAGAAGCGCGAATAGATTAAATGTCTTGTGACATGTTCCATCCCGCCATTATACCAATCAACCTTTCCCCAGTACTCCATTTTTTCCTTGGCAGCAAGTTCATCATGATTGTGTGGATCCATATATCTTAAGAAATACCAACTTGATCCGGCCCATTGTGGCATCGTGTCGGTTTCCCTTTTGGCTGGTCCGCCACATTTAGGACAATTGCAGTTGACAAAGCTATCGATATTGGCCAGAGGAGATTCACCGGTATCAGTTGGTATAAATTTCTCTACCATCGGTAAAGTGACAGGTAAATCTTCATAAGGTACTGGAACTATACCGCATTTATCGCAGTAGATGATAGGAATCGGTTCGCCCCAGTAGCGTTGGCGATTGAATGCCCAATCCTTCATTCGATATTGTCTAGCTTCTTCGCCAAGTTTTTTATCTTCAAGATAAGCAATTATTTTCTTTTTAGCTTCTTCGACGCTCAAACCATCAATCAAAGGGCTATTGACCAATATGCCTTCTTCAGTATTGGTATAAGCTTCCTTGGTAATGTCTCCGCCTTTGATGACTTCAACAATCGCCAATTTATATTTAGTCGCAAATTCAAAATCCCTCGAGTCATGAGCAGGTACAGCCATAATCGCACCAGTACCGTAGGTTATCATGACATAATCAGAAATGAAAATCGGTATTTCCTTATTGGTCAAAGGATTGACGGCACTTAAGCCTTCAATCTTGACTCCGGTTTTATCTTTTGCCAGTTCAATTCTTTCAAACTCGGTCTTTAACATTGCTTGTTCTTGATAAGCTTTGATTTCATCGATGTTCTTGATTCTATCCTTGAATTCTTCAATATAAGGATGTTCCGGTGCAATTACCATGAAAGTTGCTCCGTAAATCGTATCAGGTCTGGTGGTGAAAACTTTCAGTAATTTGTCACTACCGGATATTGGAAATTTAATGTACGCTCCGGTTGATCGTCCAATCCATTTTTCCTGTTCCATCCTGATTCTTGATGAAGATTCAAGTTCATCCAATCCTTGCAACAATTTTTCGGCGTAATCGGTAATTTTCAAGAACCAAACCGCTTTTTCCATCTGTACTACGTCATTGTCACAGCGATCACATTTTCCGCCTTGAGATTCTTCATTGGAAAGAACAACTTTACAACTTGGGCAAAAATTGACATAAGCGATATTTTTATAAACCAAGCCATGCTCATATAACTTAAGAAAAATCCATTGCGTCCAGCGATAGTATTCAGGATCGGTCGTATCAACCATGCGAGAAAAATCGAAAGAAAAACCTGTCGCCTTCAACTGGTTGATGAAGGTTTTGATATTCCTGTCGGTAATCGTTCTTGGATGAATTTGGTTTTGAATTGCATAATTTTCAGTTGGTAAACCAAAAGCGTCAAACCCAATTGGAAATAGGACGTTTTTCCCCTCCATTCGCCTTTTTCTGGAGATCACATCCAAAGATAAATAGGCTCTGATATGGCCAATATGCATTCCCGCTCCACTTGGATAAGGAAACTCAACCAAACTATAATATTTGTCTTTTTCTGAATAATCATCAGCATGGAAATATTTGTCTTTATACCATATCTCCTGCCACTTTTTCTCTACTTTAGCTTCATCGAAGCTAGGTATGAATTCACTCATAAATCTCATCCTTCCTAAATAAAAAGTCCTCTACAAAATGTAAAGGACGAATTCTTCCGTGGTACCACCTTAATTCTAGCCAAACAAGACTAGCGCTTAACATGTCTTTAACGCAAGACTTACGAGTTTTGCTCACGAGTTGCACAAAACCTACTCCACTGGACTAATTCAGCATTTATCATCCGTTAGTTTCCACCAACCACTAACTCTCTTGCTTGATGAGTCAAACACTTACTATTTCCGTATCATCGTATTTGATAATATTATAACACATATTTATTGATTGCAACAAAGATTATTTCTCTTGATCATCATTTTCTGATTCGTCTGAGTCATCATCTTCCATTTGCGATGAATTATCTTCGGTTTCATTCGACACATCTTTACCTTGAGTGTTTGATCCACCACTTGAACGGTTAATGACCCTGAATTGAATTTCTCTTTGCAGAATGAAAACCGAACGATAAGCAAAGAGCATCAAAATGAAGAAGATAATTGTATCAAAATTTACCAAATTGTAAATCGCAAATAAAAACGCCATTGGAGTCGCCGCAAAAGTCAACATTTTAAATATCTTCTTATACGAAATCAATTGTCTGAATCTCATGAAAGGTATTGTCGATATCAAAATGATGAAAACGATGATGAAGGTATTTGAGATCAGACCAATGAAAATTCCAGCAGTTATTACACTATTTTTGAGAATCGAAGTAACTTCTTCAAGTGAATTAATGTCGTAAGTCTGCAAAAAATTGAATGAGTTTACTTCATTGTCACCAACAAAAACCGTCAATAAAGATCCTTGTAAGATAATCGTAAAAACATCTCTATTTGTCACATTTGCAATATCATCAGTATCACTCAAGAAGTGAATATCAAAATCATACATGTCAAATCGGTTGTTGATGTTGTAGTTCTCGCCAGTGCAGACCAAGTAATTGTCGACGATAGTACAGCCGGTATTTACTTCAGTAATTGCTTGTGGCTTATGTGAGATGAAAAACACTATCGTAGCCAAAGACATCAATACAACCAAAAACAAGATATAGAGAAAAACAAAACCACCTTTTTTATTGTGGTAGTTGATTAAGTTCTTGGGAAAAACGATGCTGTTTGTAAATACTTCGAACAAAATATCACCTGCTTAAAACTTATTATAACATCTTTTGCCTCAACTTCCCAACTTACGCAGATGTTGTGTGAAAACGAATCATTTTCAAATATCGGTTAAAATGTTCGACTTTCACGTAAGCTAGG
>JAKPZU010000065.1 GCA_029559915.1 Bacillota bacterium | reverse complement strand
TATACAAGACTGAAAAACATGGAGCAAAATGCAAAAGTGAAAGACAGAAAAATGAAAGATTATTCTCCTGTTGAAAGAATTGAAGCAGGAGACAAATTGATTTATAGTCCTACCATGCGTCAAGTATTAGTAACAAGAATTACTAAAAGAAATGCTAATGGTGAGGCAATAGAGGTTGAAGGTAAATTTACTGAAGGTGATGTGAAGATTATCAAAGCAAGTGAATTATTGACAAAGAATAAGGATGCTTGGACAGAGGAAGCGAGAAAGAAGGCTCTTGAGGCAAGAAGAGCACATGCAAAAGGTAAAACAGAACAGAGATTGTCTCGCGGTAAAAGTAGAAACATTATTTCCACAGAAAAGCATGATTATATAAAAAGTGTTGCTAATGATCCTTCAGAATCACCAAAGAATAGAATAATGGCTAAAGAATGGTTTTCTGTAGAAAATAAAATTAAACATTTAGAATCTCAAGAATGGAATCCAAAACTTGATAGAGAAGTAATGATTCTTGCTAAAAAAAGAGATGAATTGGAACGTGGATTAGGATGGGAGTAAAAACATGAATGTAAAAGCCATCACAAACTTTAAAGGATTAACCATAATGATTGAACAAGTAGTTAATTCAATCAGAGAAGGTGTAGATGAAAAAGGTAATCCTTGGAGAACAAAGTTTCTTTATCCTTATGGTTATATCTACAATACAGTAGGAAAAGATGGTGGTGGAATAGATTGTTTCATTGGACAAAATCCAACCTCTGAACGAGTTTTTATAATACATCAAACTGATGGAAATGGGATATTTGATGAGGACAAAGTCATGTTGGGTTTCTGTTCAATGGAGCAAGCAAGAGATGCTTATTTAGCACATTACAATACTCAAGGATATATTGGTAAAGTTGTGGAAATGCCATTTTTTGAATTTAAAACCAGAATGCTTTCAAAAGAAGGAAGAGAAGGGAAAGCAATCTATTAAGGAACTCCAATGTCAAAAGAATTTAATAAAAGACCAAAATTTTCAAGTAGGGTAAATGATAATCAGACAATTGATGGCTTCAATAATTTTACCGCAAAACTTGGATTACAGACTGATAATCTTTCTTCTAAAGGACAATATACTTTAGGGAATCTTATCAGCAGAAATCATGTTCAACTTGAGGCTATTTACAGATCAAGTTGGATTGCAGGTCAGGTGGTCGATACAGTTGCAGAGGATATGACCAAAGAAGGAATTTCCATGTATTCGGAAATGTCACCTGACCATGTTAAAACATTGCAATCCAAAATTACCGAACTTGCTGTATGGAAAAGCATTTGCAGTAATATTAAATGGTCGAGATTATATGGTGGATCAATTGCAGTAATTCTTACTGAAGGCGCAAATTACGAAACTCCACTTGATGTATCAAAGATTGGAAAAAATTCTTTTAAAGGATTAGTGGTATTTGACAGATGGCAAGTAGATCCTTCTTATGGAGATTTAATCACAGAACTTTGTCCAGAAATAGGAATGCCAAGGTATTATACAATTCTTCCTGCAATGGAAACAATGTCGGCACAGAAAGTTCATTACACAAGATGTATTCGACTTGATGGAATTGAAATGCCGTATTATCAAAAGAAGATTGACAATCTTTGGGGAATGTCGGTTATTGAAAGGCTATATGATAGATTACTTGCTTTTGATTCCGCTACAACCGGTGCTGCACAATTAATGTATAAATCTTATTTGCGGGTTGTGCAGATTAAAGGATTGCGAGCAGCATTAGCAGCAGGTGGGAAAACAGAACAGGCTGTTATTAAGCAGTTTCAATACATTCGTAATATGCAGACAATGGAAGGAATTACCTTATTGGATTCTGAAGATCAATTTTCTACTCATGATTATTCCTTTGGCGGTGTTGCAGATGTATTGATTCAATTTGGTCAACAAATAAGCGGTGCATGTAATATTCCATTGGTGAGATTATTTGGACAGTCACCTTCGGGATTCAGCACAGGCGATACTGATTTGAGAAATTACTATGACAATATCAATAAAAATCAGGAAGCAAAATTAAGAGCACCAATCTATAAGATTCTTGATGTAATGTCAATGTCTGAATTTGGCGAGCCTTTACCGGATGATTTTGAATTTGAATTTAATTCATTGTGGGAAATGAGTGAAAAGGAAAAAGCAGATATTGCAGCAGTGGATTCTAATACAATTTCTTCACAATTAAACACTGGTTCTATTACAAAGAAGATTGCAATGAAAGAGCTTGCACAGCAGTCAAGGATTACAGGACGATTCACCAATATTTCTGAAGATGATATTAAAAATGCTGAAGAGGAAATTCCAGAACATCAAGGTATGGAAGGTGAGCAAACAATGGGACAAGAACCAAAATTGAATATGGAAGAATTCAAAAAGAAATTGACAGAAGCAAATAAACAAAAAAATATTGAACAAGCAGAACCAGAAACCGATGAAATAGAAGATCCAAATGATCTTGATAAACTGGAAAGAGAATTACAAGCTCTTGATAAAAACATACTGGAGAAACTCGAAAAGGATTTATCAACACTGAAAATCAAAAGAGAAGAATTGAATCAATTGGGATTGAGTAATACTTCTATTGAAATGTTGGAAAATGAATTGAAAAAATTGAACAGTTCAGTTTCCATTGAAGCATTGGAAGAACAATTAAAATCATTACCGACAAAGGAAGTGCCAGCAAAGATGCCGGTTAAGAGCATTACAGATAAAGTGATTGATGCAATTAAAAGGTTTTTCAAATAATGTATATTAAACCTTACATACATGATACTGAAAAGAAACCGGTAAATGTTTTTGATGCCGATTTCAGCTATAATAAAAGAATAGAGCGAGAATACTATTCACGATTGAATCAGGTGAATAATCAAATTAATGAAATATTGTGGGAATATGATGCAAATGATCCGATGTCTTCAATTGATGTTACGCAAGCATTGGAAGATTACAGCAACAGTTTATTGGACTGGGCAACTGATTTAGTTGGCGGTGTAATTTATAATCTGAATATTGATGATGAAAGAGCATGGAGAAGTCATTCAGCGGCAATCAGTAAACATTTAAAATGGGAAGTTCAGCATGTCCCTCTTGAACCGATAATGGCAGATTATATAAATGAAAATGTAAAACTGATTAAATCATTGCCATTGACAGCAGCACAAAAGGTTCAGCAGATGGTTTTAAAGAATCTTTATACTGGGGAATATCGTGCTGATGAATTATCAGAAAAGATCAGGGGATTAGGAAGTATTACAAAATCAAGAGCCAAATTAATTGCAAGAACAGAAATAGCAAAGATGTCAACCGGGTTAACAAAAGCAAGATCAGAATTTCTAAATATCCCTTGGTATATCTGGAAAACATCAGGAGACATAAGAGTAAGAAGTTCTCATCAAAAAATGAATAAGGTTCTTGTAAGATGGTCTGACCCTGCATCTCCGGAAGAATTGGATAAACAGAAAAGAACATATGGACATTATCATCCCGGTCAGATTTTTAATTGCCGGTGTTTCGCACAGCCTGTTTTGAGAATTGAAGATATAACATTCCCAACAAAGGTTTATTATAATGGCCAGATTCAGACAATGACAAGAGCAAAATTTGTAGAACTTGCTGGCAATCAAATGCCAATAGCAGCATAAAGGAGAATTAAAATGTTATTAAGTAAATTAACACTTGATGGTTATAGAGTAAAAGCAATTGATGAACATTTACGTGCTCCAAAAGGTGGTGTAACTGTAAAAGGAAAAGAATTTAGAGGTGGTGAATTTATTCCATCTGAAGGTGGTTATGCAGCAGAATATAAAAAATCTTTACAGAAAAAAGAACCGGAAAATAAGAAAGAACCAAAGCATAAAAGGATTGATACCAGTACGCTTGGGATTGCTAAAAAGAATGATGACGGAAAATGGGTAACGGAATCCGGTGAACCATTACCGGAACATTTATCTGGTGTTCATATCCCTCCCGGATATACGAATGTTTTTTACAATAAAAATCCTGAATCAAATGTTCTTGCTTGTGGCGTTGATGCAGCAGGAAGAAAACAGGTTATATATGCCAAATCTCATCATGATCGAAAAAAAGCTATCAAGTTTTCAAGGGTTCGAGAATTAGATAAACAGTTTAAAAACATTATGAATGAAATAGCAAATGAAAAAGAGCGTAAGGAAGAAGCTCTGATAATGAAAATGATTGCTATGACTGGTGTAAGACCCGGAAGTGAAGAGGACACAAAAGCACAAGTGCAAGCTTATGGAGCTACA
>JAKPZU010000052.1 GCA_029559915.1 Bacillota bacterium | reverse complement strand
TCAAGAGTCCGAAATGCAATGAAGGACCTGGAAGAGTCGGAAGCTGAGGTCTCTTCCCAACTATTCCATGTTTTTCGCGGATTTTACGCTGCCATGCAGTGCTTCGAACTATGGAATGTTGGATTGCTCCTGACCTTCCATAGTCCGTAATGCAATGGAGGACATGGAAGAGTCGGAAGCTGAGGTCTCTCCCCAACTATTCCATGTTCTTCGCGGATTTTACGCTGCCATGCAGTGCTTCAAACTATGGAATGTTGGATTGCTCCCGACCTTCAAGAGTCCGTAATGCAATGGAGGACATGGAAGAGTCGGTTTTGAGTAAATTATTTATATTTGTTCATTAATATTAGAATGGAAAAATGAGTCTAAAAATAGAATACGGTAAATACTATCACATCTTCAACAGAGGTAACAACAAAGAAATTTTATTCCATGAAGATGCTGACTTTTCGCATTTTTTGAACTTATATTCGACCTACATACTTCCAGTATCAGAAACGCTTTCATGGTGTCTTATGAATAATCATTTTCATTTTTGCGTACGCGTTAAAGAAAAAGAGGAAATTGGATTTTTAAATCCTGATGACTTGATCAAGAACAAAAACCCGTTAAAATGGAAAATCAATAATGAGCAAATTACACCAAAGTATTTCAAGCCAATACCATCCCGCCAATTTGCTCATTTGTTTAATGCCTATTCAAAATGGTACAATTTCAAATACTCACGTTCAGGATCGTTGTTTGAAAAGAATTTTGAAAGAAGTGTTGTGACCAGTGAATCGTACTTAGTAGATTTGATAGTATATATAAATGCCAACCCCTTAAAACATAAAATAAAGACGAATGCTCAAGAATACCTTTGGTCATCAGCTAAAGGTATAATTGAAGGAAGTGATGCTTTATGCAATACCCCATTAATTTGGAATTATTTTGATGATTCTGAAAATTTCAAACATGTGATAAACACTTGTAAATGGTCAGAGGATTTTTGGAAAGATTCAGACTGACTACTTTTTAATTAATTGCAATATCAACCGACCTTCAAGAGTCCGAAATGCAATGAAGGACCTGGAAGAGTCGGAAGCTGAGACCTCTCCCCAACTATTCCATGTTCTTCGCGGATTTTACGCTGCCATGCAGTGCTTC
>JAKPZU010000045.1 GCA_029559915.1 Bacillota bacterium | reverse complement strand
CGATCTTTCTTCCCTTTGCCTTGGACTACATGTATTTGCATTCGGGAAGAATCGATGGCCGAGGGCTTAATGAATTGGACCTCCTGCCGCCTTAAACCCGATGAATAGGCCAGCATCAGAATGGCCCTGTGTTTTATATTGGCTGTGGCTTTTATTAAACGCTCCACCTCCTCTCCCGATAATACCACCGGAATCCGCTGCTCTTTTCGAGGTCGCTTAATCCGGATTTGTTCCCAATCACGTTGCAATATATCTACTTGCAGTATTTTATACGCACTGATATACTGATTTACCATAGTTACCGAAATCTTATCTGCCATGATCCGACCGTGCAAATATTCTTTTATTTGTCTTCCTGTGATCTTGTCCAGTGGTTGATTATAATAGCTTTCCACCTTTGACAATAAACTACTGTAACTCTGTATGGACCGGGGACTGTAGTTGCGGTATTCCATCTCTCGAATGAACCGCTCAATAAGCTGTGAATGAATGTTTTTCATGATGGTTTGTTTTGAAGTTTTTACTTCGAATGTACCATCAATTTACCGCCTCCGAATGGGGGTGGTTTAGTTCAACGGTTACGTGTATGGTGTCGTTTGGCGATTCGAAGCATGAACCTGTCAAACCGTTACACAGTTTATTAGATGTAACGCCCTTGAAATTAGCACTATCCGCCAAATGCACTATACACGATGTTAGACACTGGGCTTGGTTCATTATCAAGATGTTACGCTTCATTTATCTCTAAATTTTTGTTCTTTCAGGGTCGGCAGTCTTTCTGTGCGGAAGGGCTTGTATGCTCTTTGGCAAAATTTGGCTGGAGCGATGGCTCGGTGCGTTTTGCCAATGTGCATACAAGCGAAGGGATGGCTATCCACTTACTATTTCCGTCAATTTTTCTTTAAACTGCGTTTCCCTTTCTGTTTTATTATAAAATGGCATTCCAATGATTCTTATTTTGTCATTCTCATGCAAAATTGCTTCTTTTTCAATGTCTGCAAAGAATTTTTCTTTCCAGTCGTCTGTCGGTATCAAGTGAGTACCTTTTGGCTCAATGAATAACTGATAAACAAGATTTTCTCCGCTTTCCTTTTCTGTCATAAAAAGTACATAATCAGGTTCGGTTGCTTTTCCATCGCTGAATCTGAATATTTTGAAAAACCTCTCGTTGCGTATCAGGTAAATATCTTTGAAACGATTTTCAAGTTCTTCCATCTGCGAATCAAGGAATTTTACCAATAATTTTTCTTCTGATGAACCGAAATTTTCTTTGTATGCGTGCCAATCTCTTGAATTTAAGTCAAGATAATATTTTTCGTCAATATCGGTACGCATGGTTGGCTTACCTGTTTCTTTGTCGGTATTTTCTTCAATGGCAAAATACATTTTCTTGTCACGGAACACCTTACGAATCGGCTCTCTTTTAAATGTTTTTGTTCCCCGATAATCACCGAAAGTCTGATTAATTTCTTCTGAAATAGAAGTCAGGAACGATAAGCAAACATACAATTTGTCTTTTGGAGTTAGGTTTTTAATATCCTTTTCAAGTCCGATTACATCAACTTCAATTTCTGATAGTTTTTTAGTGATAAAGTCATCAACCGATTTTACCGATGGAAAAAAGCGTTTCATACTGTTGAAATGATAAAAAGGAATTTTATTCATTGCCTTTTTAAATATCACTTTATCCCAAAGTATCGGTTTGTATGATTGTGTTTTACGGTCAACTTGTTTGGTTTCCTGTTCGGTAAAAATTACAGATTCTGCGGTTGCCATTGTCCGCAATTTGTATTCATGTTTTTTACGGATTGCTGGTTCCTGATATTCAAAATTTAATTGTGGGTCGTTCTCCACTTTTTTGTTAATGAATACAAAACCTGTCTTATAAAATTTCGATTCTTTAAAATCGTCTTTTAGTTCAAGAAATACCTCTTTTTTCTCTTTTGGAACAATACCAATTTCCTGTAAAGCTGTGTTTAATTCCTGTATATATCTTGGATTATGAGAACAATGGTAATGCAGTTCTTCGCAAATCCTCATTTCATTTTCAAGGTCGGTGTCAAATTTCCGTTGGTCAAGTGGTTGTTCTTCTGAAATTTTAAACGGAAAATATCTTGCACCACGACCAATTAACTGTGCTTCCTGTACAGTTGTTTTCCCTGGTTTCCCTCCTTTAGAATCTCGTGTTTCGTACAAACGGACAATGTCATAGAGGTTTAAAACGTCCCAACCC
>JAKPZU010000042.1 GCA_029559915.1 Bacillota bacterium | reverse complement strand
CGCTTGGCAACATGTCAGAATTAATCCAGACCCAAAGGGTGAAGCATTGGTAGCTGGCACAGACCAGAAGGGCAATCGTCAGGTAAAATACTCGAAAGCTCACGATGAAAGAGTAGCCATTATAAAGTTTGCAAAGGTCAGGAAGCTTGAAGCCAATATTGATAAAGTTGTAAAAAATATTGAAAAGAATTATAATGGTGAAAATAAAGAACAGGCTTTATGTTTGAGATTGATAGAACAGACCGGAGCAAGAGCTGATACAGGAAGAAATGTTGGTGAAGTCAAAACCTATGGCGCCTCGTCATTGCAGAATCAACACATCAAAGTCAATGATGATGGTTCGGTTGCTGTCGAGTTTATCGGTAAGCATGGCAAACCAAATTATTATAAGGTCAACGATCCAACCCTGTCAAAGATTTTGAAAGAGAGAGCTGCAAGACCCGATAAAAAACAGAAGGTATTTGATACCGATTACAGAAAGCTTAAAATGTTTTCAAAAGAGGTTAGTAATAATACCCCGAAAGCTTTTAGAACAAGAGTCGGTACCAATCGGGCGAAAGAAGCGGTTGCAAAGATGCCGGCGCCCAAGACAGAAAAAGAATTAATGAAAGCAAAGCTGACTGTTGCAGAGGCGGTATCTAAATATTTATGCAACACCAGAAAAGTCTGTCTTGAAAAATATATTGATCCAATCGTTTTTAAAGCTTGGAAAATAAAGGGAGAGTAACATGCCAGAAATCCTTGATGAAGATGATCTTGAATACAAAATGGAAGATGAAGATTGGGATGCTACCGAGTATTCCAAGAAGACATTAGGCTTTGATCCTGCAATAAAGCTTTCTCCGGAAGATGAAAAAGAGATAGAAGCTACCGCACAGAAGCTTTTTGAGGAAATGATGTAATGTTGGATACGGTTCAACAAGAAAAATTTAAAACCATTTGGGAAAAGGGGAATTGATGAACTCCATTCAATGGATGGAAAAGTTATCTGAACATTGGAAGATTGTTTCCTTTACCCAAAGTAAGGAGTCAAAGAGCCGTTATATCTTTATTTGCAAGGATGAAGTAGAATGTTGACGTTGACACAACCGGTAACAAAGATTGTATTTGATAAGAAACCTGCTCCGCCTGTTAAGATGACGCCTGCGGAGAGGAAGTATTTCAATGCTATGAAACTGGTTGCTAAAGAGATTGAAAAAATATTGAAGACGACATTGACTTCTGCTACTAAATCCCAAGGCATTAAGGCAATGGAACTGTTAAAGAGATATA
>JAKPZU010000031.1 GCA_029559915.1 Bacillota bacterium | reverse complement strand
AAATATTTACCTTTTTAGAGTGGACTCTTAAATGTGAAATGTGAAATGTGATCCGCCTTCGGCGAGATGAAGCTTTAGTGTGGAGGGTATAGTGTGGTCCGCCGCGGCGGGGTGGAGTGACTAATTGAACAAGCATTTGGGTTTGTTTTTTTGGGGGAACTTCTTCTAACACATTAGAAAATAGGACAAGCCTTTAGGCTTGTTTGAGGGTTTTCCCCGGCAAGGCATTATCCAATAGGACAAGCCTTTAGGCTTGTCATGGGATGTTTTCTCTCCCCCAAAATGCCCTTTAGGGCCGATTTAAATTGCGGCCCTAAAGGGCTGTTTTTTTTATTTATCTTTGGTATCACAACGCTTTAGCTTTTGTGCTATTGGTTCCCTGCGTTAATTTGTTGAATCCGCGTGTATCTGCTTCATGCAGCGAGAAAAACACATCTATCGTATATTTGATCCTATAGCTATGATCAGGAATCGTTAAAATATTATTATTTTTTCTTGATTTTGCATATTTTAACATTTCATTATTAAACAAAATATTTATAGCGGTAATAAACAGATGCGTGACCTTCAATCTTTACAGGAAGTATTTAAGAACAGAATTTTTCGCATACCCGATTATCAACGGGGATATGCATGGACACAGAAACAATTAATTGAGTTTTGGGAAGACTTGATCAACCTGCAACAGGATCGAAATCACTATACTGGTGTTTTGTCATTACGCAAAGTACAGGATTCGATTTGGATGAATTGGAATGAAGAGAAGTGGCTCATCGATGAAAGAAGTTACAATGCGTACTACATTGTTGATGGCCAACAGAGAATTACAACATTTGTGATTCTAATTCAAACGATTATTGAGTTTCTCCGAAATTTAGATGAGAATATTGACAAAACAGACGAAAACATTTATTTGGGAACATTTTCCCTCAAACAGATAAGAGAAGATTATGTTGTCGCTCAGAAACCCCCACAAAACATTATTAAGTCCTATAAGTTTGGTTATGAATCTGATAATCCCAGTTTCGAATTTCTAAGATATAATATTCTTGGTGAGTCTGATGGTGGAACACTTTTGGAGACTTTTTATACCTTAAATCTTCACAATGCAAAAACATTTTTCCACGATAACCTGGTAAAATACTACGAAATCAGCAAACTTGATGGAATTCTCCTTCTTTTTAAGAAGTTAACACAAAAACTGATGTTTAATGTTTATGAGATGAGTGATGATTTTGATGTTTTTGTTGCCTTTGAAACAATAAATAACAGGGGTAAAAAGCTCTCTAACCTCGAATTATTAAAGAACCGTCTGATTTATCTTACGACTCTCTACAGTGAAGATGAGCTCAATACTGACGAAAAAATTTCCCTCCGCGAAAAAATAAACAATGCCTGGAGAGAGATTTACTATCAACTCGGAAGAAACAAGCAAAAACCGCTTAATGACGATGAGTTTCTGAATGCACATTGGATTATCTATTTCCAATATTCGCGCAAAAAGGGTGAAGCCTATATGAATTTTCTTCTGTATGAACACTTTATCCCGCAAAACATTTACGAAAAAACTGAAATAAACTCTGATAACCTTGAAAGTTTTTCAGAACTAACAGACTTAAATTACGCTGATTCTGATGAATCAGATTTTGAAGAAGAATCGACAAATGGTCGGGTTTCAAAATCAAAATTAACCCCTAAAGAAATCGAAAACTATGTCAACAGTCTTAAATCATCAGTGGTTCATTGGTACAACTCATGGAATCCAGTAAATAATGATGCCCTTACACCAGAAGAGCAATTGTGGATAGATAGACTTAACCGGATTGGAATAACT
>JAKPZU010000020.1 GCA_029559915.1 Bacillota bacterium | reverse complement strand
CTCATATTTACGGGTTCTATCATCATTTGTCCTCCATTGATAGTTTAATATACCCCTTTTGAGAACTTGCTTCAACAATTGATTTTATTATTAGATTACGGTAATGTAAACAAATCGATTTTCTTTTTAAAACAGCGACCTGTTAAATACGCATGAGAAAAAATTACAAGTCTCGCATGGGAAGATTCGTTTGTTGGCATAGAGTCAAGAAGATATCAAACTTTTATGTCATTATAAATTTGACATAAAAATAGGATTTTATATTTATTTGATATGCAGGAAGTTGAAATAGAAAAACATTATTATTTTGTCGATGAATCTGGAGATCCTATATTCTTTGACCGAAAGGGTAATGACCTTGTAAAAAATGGCGGATCCTCACCCGTATTTATGGTTGGTTTTATTGATACAGAGAAAATGAATGATATTAGTAGACATGTTACAGAATTGCGACAGGATATAATGTCTGATTCTTATCTTCTGCGTATTCCTTCGATTTCTAAATCGTTGGTCAATTTCCACGCGAAAGACGACTGTCCCGAGGTAAGGGAAAAGGTTTTCAAGTGCATTAAGCAATTAGATTTTAAAACCCAGATAATAGTTGCTCGCAAAGACCCTGATAAATTCAGAAAGAAATTTAATGGTGAAGCGAAATCTATGTATGGTTATCTCGTATCTAAGCTTTTTGAGAACAGGCTTCATTTGCATTCAAATATCGATATGTATTTTTCAAAAATGGGTAACATCGTAAGAGAGCAGAACATGCGTTCAGCATTAAATTCTGCAAAAGATTTATTCAAAAATAAATGGGGCATTGAACATTCAAATGAGATGAGGATATTTATCCAGGAACCATCGCAAATTGCGGCACTGCAAGTGGTCGACTATATGTTGTGGGCGGTGTATCGCGCATATACAAAAGGAGAAATGCGGTACTTCGAATTTGTCAGAGAAAAATACAGCCTAATTGTCGATATTTTTGATACGGAGAAATATCCGAAGAATTACTATACAGATAAAAATGGATTCGATATAAAAAAAATAAGTCCTTTAGTAGCTAGGTAACTTTCGTTACACAAGGCATGAAGCCTACTTTCACCACCAGAGGACCTTTTGATACAAAAAACTACTATTCATGAAAAAAGCAAGCATTTTTTGAGTAAATATATGCTTTCAAGCATTACCTCTCTAATCAACCGTCCTATCAAAGTCTCATGAGAAAAAATCACAAGTCTCGCATGGAAAGATTCGTTTGTTGGCATAGTGTTACGTGATTTAGCCGGTCAATTAATATTATTTTTAATGCATTTGATCAAGATTCAGTATAGAATGAGCTCTATGGAAAAAAGGATAAAACTAGGCGTAAGCTCCTGCCTTTTGGGAAATCCGGTCAGGTATGACGGCGGGCATAAACATGACAGATATATCACTGATATCCTGGGGAAATTTATGGACTTCATTCCGGTGTGTCCCGAAGTCGAAGCGGGATTCGGTATTCCTCGTGAAGCAATGCGCCTCTTAGGGAGTGATGACGGAGTTCGTCTTATCACACAGAAAACGAAAATAGATCAAACTGACAGGATGAACTTCTGGATCAAGAGCAAGCTGACCCAGCTTGAAAAAGAAGATCTCGACGGTTTCATTTTCAAAAGCGATTCTCCTTCAAGCGGAATGGAGCGCGTTAAAATATATGATGATAGAGGTTATTCGCGCCGTACAGGATCGGGACTGTTTGCCGAAGCCTTCATGGAACGTTTTCCGATCATACCTGTAGAAGAGGAAGGGAGACTCAACGACATCGGATTGAGAGAAAATTTTATAGTCCGTATCTTCGCCTTCAGGCGTTGGAAAGAACTAATCAGAAGCAATCCCGGGTTGGCTGATTTCATTGACTTCCACGCAAATCACAAGTATCTTCTGATGGCTCATAATCCTTCAATGTTAAAAGATCTGGGGAAACTGGTCAGCGATATTAAAAACATCGGCAGGAAGGATTTTATATCCGGATATGAATCCATGTTCATGGGAGCCCTTCGGCATAAAGCG
>JAKPZU010000017.1 GCA_029559915.1 Bacillota bacterium | reverse complement strand
CTGTTCTTGAATCGATAAATTCATAACATTGCCAACAGCACCGCCAACAATACCGCCATGTGCTTCTTGGTTGAAGAAATTACCCCATCTACCAAATGCTTGCGCAATAATGAAACCGACAGCGACGATATCTAAAACTTTGAAAATGTCGATTTTTCTTTTTCTAGTATAGAATATTGCACAAATTATCGCCACAAAAAAAGCTCCATGGATTGCTAGTCCCGCAAGACCAAAACTAGAAAAATCGAGAGTTCCACTTGAAAATCCAAGAATTCTCAATAGCGAAGGGAAGAATCCACCACCAATAAACTGATCTAATTCAAAAACGACATACCAAAGTCTGGCACCCAAAATCGCTATCGGTACTATCCATAAGAAGCCGTCAATCAAATCGTCTGGTTTCAGACCGATTCTTTTTGTTTCTCTCAATCCGATTCCTAATGCAACGAAAATGCCCATCATGATAAAGAAGGAATAAAAATAAATCGATCTACCAAAAACAGTAACCAATCGGTTATCCAAAGTATAGATTGGTTTGATGGTAGTATCTTCATCAATTTCAGCAAACTGGCTTGGCCAAACGGACCATCTAGTGAAATATCTACCTTCAATGTCAGGCAAATCAACATCCGGTTCAGTAATTTCACAAACGGTTGTACCGTCACATTCAATCTCTTTTAGAATGTTGCCGTTATAGTCAACAAAAGTTACGGTAAACGGTTCGTTATTTGTATCAGCATTATTGCATGCGGACAGATTAATCACCACAAAAACAATCAATAACAAAAACACTATACGTCTAATCTTCTTCATCATGAATCTCCTTGTTTTTCTTGATATGTTCATTCAACTGAACGTTGAATTCTTCAGCTGAGTTATAACCAAGATTTTTTGACTTGAAATCAAAGGCTGCAGCTTCAACGAGAGTTGCTGCATTCCTAGCTTCAGTTATTGGCAAGGCCGCATAAGAAACATAAGTGTCAAATATTTTACGCTTATCAGCTTTCAATCCTAACCTGTCATAATTTTGCTTATCGTCGTCCCATTTTTGCAATTCGACAATCAATGAAAGTCTTTTCTTTTGGCGGTAAGCTTTAACTCCATACAGATGGACAACGTTAACAACTCCCACACCTCGTATTTCCAGATATTTCTTTAGAACATCCGGAGCTTCACCTACCAACATGCCTTTTTCAACTTGATAAATTTCAACCGTATCATCAGCTATAAGCATATAGCCTCTTCTGATCAGTTCCAAAGCCACTTCACTTTTTCCTAAACCGCTTTTGCCAGTTATTAATACACCAACACCATTTATGTCAAGCAATACTCCGTGCATTGTCGTTCTTTCGGCCAATGCGGCTTGCAAAAAGGAATATAATTCACTGAATAATGAAGTCGTTTTATAAAAACTTTTCAAAATAGGAATGTTATAAATATCGCCGTAATGAATAAACATGTCCGGAACGTCGACATTTTTGGTGAAAATAAAAGCCGGTGCTCCTTTTTCAAAAATCGCCTTGATTCTTTCTTCTTGAATTAGAGGATCCAAGGAATGAAAAAAAGCAGCTTCTTTTGAACCAATAATTTGGATGCGGTCATTTTCATAAAATTCCAGCATGCCAGCTAGTTCGATGCCTGGTTTTACGAGAGCGGGTATAAAAACTTTTCTACTCGTACCCTTATGACCGGCAATGATATCAAGATTAAATCCTTCTATAACTTCTTTAATCGTTAATGACGTCATTTTCTACCACCCTTTTTTTTGGATTTCCATACAATAAATGCACTCATCCCTTTTATATAAAGCCATCTGACAATAGTCCTGAAAATTTGTAAAAACATTACAAATACTATTGGATACCAATGATCGTTAAAATCAAGATTTCTCTGAAAAACAACCAAGTCCAAAAAATAGAATAGCAATAAATTCATCAAGAAAAATATCATCCCTGAAGAAAAAACAACTATGGACATAAAGTACCTTATCAGATATCTTCGGTATAATTCTTCATAAAAAGTCAAAATCAAGGCCATTAACAAAAAATAGACATCACTGGTAATAGTAGCCCAATTTATAATATTGAACAAAACAAAAATTACGAGTAAGTTCACCAAAAAATTGATTAAGAGATTAACAAACATGTTTCTCGAATATTCCGCACCCAAATTTATTTTCACTACAATCTGGCCATTGGAACGAATATTCTTTTTTTGTTTCTTCTTTTCTTCCTCGTTCTGTTTTTTAACTTCTTCGATTAATTTTTCCAATTCTTCAATTTCTTTTTTTATGTCTTTATCTTCTTTGTCCATACTCGTACTCATTTCCATAAACTAGAAATATAATATCATAATTGAGTAAAAATTACGATACTTTACCTCTTTGCTTTCAATATTTCCTTTAGATAGTAGCCTGTATATGATTTTTCATTGGCTGCGATGTCTTCCGGAGTTCCAATCGCAATGATTTCTCCACCCCGATCTCCACCTTCAGGCCCTAAATCAATTACATGATCAGCCACTTTGATAACATCGAGATTATGTTCGATGATTATTACTGTCGCGCCTTTATCAACAATGTCATTCAAGACTTCCATCAATTGCTTGATATCGTGGCTGTGCAATCCCGTTGTCGGCTCATCAAGAATGTAGATGGAACGATCTGATATGCGTTTATACAGTTCGCTGGCAAGTTTTACCCGCTGAGCTTCACCACCAGAAAGCGTAGTAGATGATTGTCCTAACTTTATATAACCCAAACCTACATCATTGATAGTTTTTAAACGATTGTAAATCTTGGTTTGATTCTCAAAAAAAGATAAACTTTCTT
Source organism: Bacillota bacterium (assembly GCA_029559915.1). Taxonomy (GTDB): domain Bacteria; phylum Bacillota_I; class Bacilli_A; order Izemoplasmatales; family Hujiaoplasmataceae; genus UBA2289. Next base: position 11,002 of record JAKPZU010000017.1, on the reverse strand, counting down.
CAACTCTCATATCTAGAACATCAGCTATGGTTTTTCCTTTGTATTTGACTTGCAAAGTTTCTTGATTATATCTTTTACCGTGACATTCTTCGCACTCTACGTATAAGTCGGGCATGAAATGCATCTCAATCTTGATTACTCCGTCACCTTGACAATGTTCACATCTTCCACCCTTGACATTAAAAGAGAATCTGCCTTTGTCGTAACCTCTTAGTTTAGCTTCTTTTGTTTTTGTGAACATATCTCTGATATCGTCAAAAACACCAGTATATGTGGCTGGGTTTGATCTAGGTGTTCTTCCGATTGCTGACTGATCGATATCGATGATTTTATCAAATATTTCGTAATTCACTAATCTTTCAACTTTTCCAGCTACTTCATTTCTCCTTGTTATTAAATTAACCAGATTGGTATATAAAACATCATTTACTAAAGATGATTTACCCGATCCGGATACACCGGTGACAACTGTTAAACATCCAATCGGAAAATCGACAGAGATATTTTTAAGGTTGTTTTGTGATGCCTTTTCGATATGAAGATAACCTTTATTGTGAGGCCTTCTTGACACAGGTATCGGTATTTTCAATTCACCGCGCAAATACTTGGCAGTTATCGAATTTTTATCCTTCAATAATTCTTGAGGGGTCCCAACAAAAACAACTTCTCCACCATGGTCTCCCGCACCTGGTCCGATATCGACGACCAAATCGCTTTCAAGAATCATTTCGTTGTCATGCTCTACAACTATCATCGTATTACCTAAATCTCTCATGTCTTTCAAAGTCTTTATCAAACGACCATTATCTCTTTGATGTAATCCAATTGACGGTTCATCCAGGACATACATTACGCCAGTTAATCTTGAACCTATTTGTGTTGCCAAGCGAATTCTCTGTGCTTCGCCACCGGATAAAGTGCCTGCCAAGCGCGACAACGAAAGGTAATCGAGGCCAACGTTAATCAAAAAACTTAATCGTGCTTTTATTTCTTTTAAAATTGGTTTGGCAATTTCATGTTCTTTATCGGTGAGGTTAATTTTTTCCAAAAACTCAAACAAATGTAGAATGCTTAATTCTGACATCTCATGAATATTAAGTCCATCTATATATACTGACAAAGCTTCTTTATTGAGTTTTTTACCATTACAAGTATCACAAGAGATGTCATTCATCATCGATTCAATCCAGTTTCTGACTGTTTTTGAAGTAGAAGACATATATCTTCTTTCTAAACTTGTAATGACACCCTCAAAAGGTTTTTTGGCATTATGGTACATATTCCCGGTTTTGGAGATATAGCGAAAATTGATTTCATCCTTTGAACCATACAAAAGAACGTTTTTCTGTTTTTCTGTTAGGTCCTTAAACGGTTTATCTAAAGGGATATTAAGGAAAATAGCCGTCTGTTCAACTTGTTGATAATATAATGAATCCATATTTGCGTATTTTCGAAAGACATTTTCCCTTAAACTTAAATTTTGATCTGGCAATAAAAGATTTGGGTCTATCTTGCGATTGAAACCCAACCCAGCACATGTTTCGCAAGCTCCATATGGCGCATTGAAAGAGAATAATCTAGGTTCTAATTCCGGAACAGTAAACCCGCATATTGGACAGGAAAAATGTTCACTAAATAGAAGTTCTTGATCATTTGCTAGCAATCTTACGTGTCCTTCACCCAGCTTAGATGCCACTTCCAGTGAATCATAAAGTCTGGATGTAATCTCTTCTTTGACGATTACTCTATCGATAACGACATCGATATCATATCTGATGTTTTTATCCAACTCTATTTCCTGATCGAGTTCAAAATCTTGCTTATTGATTCTAATCCTTGTATAACCATCTTTTCTTAAACTCTCAATGGTTTTTTGATGAGTTCCTTTTTTACCTCTAACAACTGGCGCTAGAATTATCAGTTTTTGTCCAGAGTATTCAAGTACATGATTAGTCATCTCTTGTATCGTTTGTGACTTAATTTCGATATTATGTGTTGGACAAAAAACTCTACCGATACGAGCGTAGAGCAACCTTACGTAGTCATAAATCTCAGTAACTGTCCCGACTGTTGATCTCGGGTTGTTGGAGGTGGTTTTTTGATCTATCGAAATTGCAGGTGACAAGCCTTCAATAACATCCACATCCGGTTTTTCCATATTACCCAAAAACTGCCTTGCATAAGAGCTTAAAGACTCGACATATCGTCTTCTTCCCTCTTCATATATCGTATCAAATGCCAAACTGGTCTTTCCCGAACCGGAAAGACCTGTCATCACAACTAGTTGATTCTTCTTAAACTCTAAATTAATTGATTTGAGGTTGTTTTCCCTCGCACCTTTAATACTAATTAAATCGCTGCTCAAATTATCACCCGTTCTTAATCAACTCTTTAAACTCATCTTCATTTAATATTTTAACACCTAATGATATTGCCTTATCATACTTTGAACCAGGGCTGTCGCCGACTAAAACAAAATCGGTTTTATTCGAGACTGATGAACTTACATTGCCGCCCATCTTTTCAATAACCTGCTTTGCATCATTTCTTGAAAAGTCAATAAGTGTACCCGTAATCACTACTGTTTTAGCGGTAAAAACAGTTTTAGCATTGATTCTCTCGTCATTGAAAATGGTATTCACTCCCAGACTTTTCAATTCTGATATCATCTCGATGTTTTCTTGTTTCTTGAAATATTCATACACACTATTGGCAGTCGCTTCGCCAATATCCTTGATATTGGATAGTTCATCGGGAGTAAGATTAATGAAATCAAAGATGTCTTGGTGGACTTGAGCCAGTACCTTCGCTGTTTTAGCGCCCACGTGTCTTATTCCCAAACCAAACAACAATTTATCTAAATTATTCTTTTTGGACATTTCTATTGCATTGATGAGATTGTCGATGCTTTTTTCGCCAAAACCCTCACGTTTTATCAGTTCTTCTCTATGTAATTCAAGTTTGAATATGTCCGCAATTGTCTTGATGTAACCATCATTGTAAAACTCTGTAAGTATAGCTTCACCAAGTCCATCAATATTGTAAGCATCGCGTGAAGCGAAGTGAATCAAACCTTCCAAATGTTTGGCTTCACATAAAGGATTCAAACAATAATAATCAGCTTCATTTGCTTTTCTGACCAAATCACTATTACAGATAGGGCAATTTTTTATCATCTTAAATGGAATTTCTTCACCGGTTCTCTTTTCTTTGACAACCCTTAAAACTTCCGGAATTATTTCACCAGCTTTTCTGACTATCACATAATCTTTGATGTGAATATCACGATCCTTGATAAAATCTTCATTATGAAGCGTCGCCCTAGAAACCAATGACCCGGATATCATGACCGGATTAAGTTTTGCAACAGGCTTGATTACACCAGTTCTACCTATTTGAAAATCTATGGCTTCCATTCTGGTTTCTACTTCCTCAGCAGGAAATTTGAAAGCAGTGGCCCATTTAGGAAATTTGGAAGTGAAACCTATTTTTTCATATAAGTCAAGCTCATTAACCTTAATTACAACTCCATCAATTTCATAATCCAAATCGTTTCGATAATTTTTAACATTCTCGATAAAATTGATTACTTCTTCAATGTCCTGACAAAAAATAGTATTCTGGTTAACTTTAAATCCAATTTTCTTCAATTCTTGAATTATCTCAAAATGATTTTGAATTTCCAACCCAAAACCATAATATATGAAAACATCAAGATTTCTTTTAGCTACAATCTTAGGATCCAATTGCCTGATACTTCCGGCAGCTGCATTCCTCGGATTCTTGAAAGGTTCTTCTTCGGCAGCGATTTTTTCTTGATTGATTTTATTGAAACTCTTCTTGCTGAGGAAGATTTCTCCTCTAACTTCCAAAGGCATCAAATAATCTATTCTTAAGGGTATTGATTTGATTGTTTTCACATTCTCAGTTATGTCTTCACCCAAAACTCCATTACCTCTGGTAGCTGCTCTTTTATATAAACCATTTTCATATTTAATCGAAACTGAAAGCCCATCAATCTTAAGGTCAACCGTGTAAGTGTATCTGTTTACGGCCTTTTTTACTCTTTTATCAAACTCTCTCAACTCATCATAACTAAAAACATTATCCAAAGATAACATTGGAATCTCATGTCTAACCTTCTCAAACTTTTCTCCGACTTCACCACCTACTCTTTGCGTTGGTGAGTCAGGTGTTTTAAGATTTGGATTTTCATTTTCCAATCTGATAAGCTCCTGCATCAGCTGGTCAAATTCAAAATCGCTGACTGAAGGATTATCCAAAACATAATATTCATGACTGTATTGGTTTAATAACTTTTTTATTTCTTCAATTCTTGCACTTATTTCCATCATTTACCAACCACCTCATAACTAGGATGATCTTTAATCAATATTTTTATCCCTATCGGGCTTGGAAAAGCAACTCTGATCTTGTCATCTTCCAAAGCAACTATGACGCCTTTGCCAAAGGTCTTGTGTTCAATTTTACTGCCAACACTAACATTTTGCTTGACTTCATCATAAGTGTATTGCACTTCATCCATATCAACAGTAGGTCTTTGTTTAGGTTTCTCGAATACAGCTTTTTTTGCTTGATACATGCCTTTTCTATCCATCAACTCATTATCGATTTCTTCAATGAATTGCGAATCAAGGTTTGACATGTAATGTCCATACATGAAACGAGTTTGACTATTGGTCAAATATACCTGATCCTTGGCTCTGGTGAGTGCAACATAAAATAATCTTCTTTCTTCGTCTATATTCATTGTCTCCATTAAACTTTGATTTGAAGGAAAGAGCCCTTGCTCCAAACAAGTTATAAAAACGATTTTAAATTCCAAGCCCTTTGCTGCGTGAACAGTCATAAGGTTAACGTATTCACCTGTGTCATCTATTTCTTGAGCTTGCTCATGCAAAGCTAAATCATTCAACAAATTAACCAATATTTCATAATTGGTAAAATTAATATCATAACCAGCTATTTTCTCCATCATCAAACTCTTGAACTCGTTTAAATTGTCGAGTCTTCTTTCAGACTGGAAACTTCTATCTAAAGTTGCGTCATCATTTTCAAGCATGGCTTTATATCCTGATTTTTCAACAAGTTGATCATATGTGTCAAGCAATGATTGTTGATTAATTTTTTCTTTTAATTCAATAATCATATTTTTGAAATTTAACATGGTATCTTTTGCTTTACCTTTTAAGATTTCACTTTGTTCATCAATCAAGTCAAACAATCGCAAATTGCTGTTTTGGGCTTCCTCGACTAATTTCGCGAAAGTAGCACCACCAACACCTCTTTTCGGAGTGTTGTAAACCCTGGAAAACGAATAGTCGTCTCCCATATTGATTAAAAGATGTAGATAAGCGATAATATCTTTTATTTCTTTTCTTTTGTAGAAAGAAATATTACCGATTACTCGGTGAGGTATATTAAACTTAAGCAATATATCCTCGAATCTTCTACTCATCGCATTGTTACGGTAAAGAATAGCAATATCATTTAGTCGGACGCCTTGTTTCCAAAAGTGCTTAATTTTCTCATAGATATAGTAAGCTTCCTCTTCGTCGGTACCAGCTTTAAAATGTATCACATTTTCCCCAGATCCCAAAGTTGAATACAATTCTTTTTTTATCCGATTACGATTATTTTTAATGACGGAATTGGCAGCTTTTAAAATGGTATCTTTTGAACGATAATTCTGATTCAATAAAATTGTCATGTGTTCAGGAAAGTCTTCCATAAACTTTTTTATGTTTTGAATGTTCGATCCCCTAAAAGCATAAATGCTTTGGTCTTCATCGCCAACAATGAAAAGATTACGATGATTCTTTGCCAGAAGGTGGACGATTTCATACTGTAAATCATTTGTATCTTGGAATTCATCAACTAATATATATTCAAATTTTTCTTGATACTTCCTTAAAACTTCAGGATAATTTCTAAAAAGTTCTAAAATCAGAATCAACAAATCTTGAAAATCAACTAGATTATTCTTTTTCAAATAAGCATTATAAAGCGGATATAATTGGATTACCATTGATCTTATTGGTTCTTGAATGCTATTGAAGGATGCTTGTTCGCCTTTAATGGCAGCAAACAAATTAGCGGTTATTTTTGGAGAAAAGTTCTTCCGGTCATAATTATGGTCTTTCATTAAATTCTTTATAATGATGGCACTATCTTCATCATCAATAATTTGATAATCACTTTTATAGCCTAGATGATGGATGTCATATCGCAAAATTTTAGCGCCCATGGCATGAAAAGTAGATATCCATGCGCCTTCAATCGAAAAATCCAATAAATTAACTACTCTCTTTCTCATTTCTTCCGCTGCTTTATTGGTGAAAGTGATTGCCAATATGTTGCCAGGATGAATTCCCTCTTCCTCGATTAAATATGCTATTCTTCTCGTTAGAACTCTAGTCTTTCCAGATCCGGCACCAGCAACTGCCATTATTGGCCCATGAACATTTTTTACAGCCAATATCTGCTGCGAGTTTAGATTTTCCAGTATTTTTTCTTTCACTATATCACCTTAAAATATTATACCATATTTTATAGGGTTTAATAACACATAAGAACGATATTTTATCAATCAAACTGCTGAGCATATGTTTTGAATTCGAAACATTTTTATGAGATAATATGAATATAGAAAAAAAGGAGTGATTTTATTATGAAACACATTTTACCAGAATTATCTTTTAAATATAATGCATTAGAACCTTACATTGATGCAAAAACTATGGAAATTCACCATACAAAACACCATCAAGGCTACATCACAAAGTACGTCGATACTCTCAAAAATAATGAAAACCTATTGGAACATGACGTAGAACACATTTTGAGAAACTTGAATTTGGTCCCGGAAAATGTCAGACAGGCAGTAATAAACAATGGCGGAGGATATTACAATCACCGTTTATTCTGGGAAATTCTAACTCCAGATAAGACCGAAATGAACGACAAATTAAACAAAGCAATCATCAGAGATTTTGGATCTGTTGAAAAATTCAAAGAAAATTTTTCTAATGCTGCTGCCACGAGATTCGGAAGTGGTTGGGCTTGGTTAGTCGTAAATAAGGACAGTAAATTAATTGTTACATCTACCCCTAATCAAGATGCACCATTTGAAATTGGAAATCCGATTCTTGCTCTTGATGTTTGGGAACATGCTTATTATTTGAATTATCAAAATCGTAGACCTGATTACATAAATAATTTCTGGCATGTGGTTAATTGGAAAAAAGTATCCGAAAACTTCGAAAAGTCTTTATAATATATTTTAAAAAACGCCAAAAGGCGTTTTTTTCTTGTTTTGGTTTAAACTTTATCGTAAATAAGTGATATAATAATCATTAACGAGGAGTGATTATATGAATAAATGTTTAATAGTAGTTGACTATCAAAACGACTTTATTGATGGCCAACTTGGATTCGAAGAAGCCATCGATATCAGAGATAAGATTGTTGAAAAAATAAAAGATTACAGAAGTAATAACTATGACATTATTTTTACCATGGATACCCATGAAGAAAAATACCTTGAAACTGAAGAGGGTAAAAATCTACCAGTCAAACATTGCATAAAAGGTACTGAAGGTCACAAACTTCATAAGTCTGTGGAAGCTTTAAAATCGCCAAAAGATAAAGTTTTTGAAAAACAAACTTTCCCTTCTTTGGAATTGGGTAAATATTTAGAAAATAAAAAATATGATGTGATAGAACTTTGTGGTTTGGTATCAAACATTTGTGTTATCTCTAATGCAGTGATAGTAAAAAGCGCTTTACCAAACGCACACGTAATAGTTGATGCAGAAGCTACCGATTCTTTTGACAAAGCGTTGCATACTAAATCTTTAGATGTTATGGAAGGACTTCAAATCGAAGTGGTAAATAAAAAATGAAATACCGACAATCAATGGTTGTAGACTTTTATGAATTAACAATGGCAAACGGATTCTTTCTCGAAGGCAAGAAAGATAAAATAGTATATTTTGATCTTTATTTCCGTAAAACTCCTGATAATGGTGGATACGCTATTTTTGCTGGTTTGGAAACAATGATTAATTACATTGAAAATCTTCACTTTACCAAAGAGGATGTTGAATACTTAAGAAAGCAAAAACTATTTGACGAAGAATTTCTAAAGTATTTGCTTGATTTTAAGTTTACTGGAGATATTTATGCTTTCAAAGAAGGAAGCATAATGTTTCCTAATGAACCGGTAGTAACAGTAAAAGCAAAACTTATCGAAGCACAAATAATCGAAACTTTCCTTTTACAGACAATCAATCACCAAAGTTTAATAGCAACTAAAGCTTCAAGAATTAAATTTGCAGCACAAGGAAAGAAAGTCTTGGAAATGGGTGCGAGAAGGGCTCATGGTGAATCTAGCAGTATCTTGGGATCTAGAGCTGCCTATATCGCAGGTATCGATGGCACTAGCAATGTCGCAAGCGATCAACTTTTTGGTGTTCCTGCAGGTGGAACTATGGCACACTCTTGGGTTCAACTCTTTGACAACGAATATGAAGCCTTTAAGGCGTATGCAAAGCACTATCCAAATAACTCAACTTTTTTAGTTGATACATATGACACTCTAGGTAGTGGTGTACCGAATGCAATAAAGGTAATAAAAGAAATTCTTTTACCCATAAATGCAAAAAATTATTCCATACGCATCGATTCAGGTGACTTAACATATCTTGCAAAACAAGCTAGAAAAATGTTCGATGAAGCTGGTTTGCCTGATTGCAAGATTATTGTCAGCAATGCACTGGATGAAAGATTGATTCAAACCTTGATTACTCAAGGAGCACCTATTGATTTGTTTGGCGTTGGCGAAAGATTGATAACCGCAAAAAGCGATCCGGTTTTTGGTTCAGTGTATAAACTTGTTGCCATCGAAAGAAATAACAAAATCGTTCCAAAAATCAAAATCAGTGACAATGAAGAAAAAATTACTACACCTCATTTTAAGAAGGTTTACCGAATTTACGCCGAAAACGGCAAGGCTGAGGCTGATATAATTACATTGCATGATGAAGTGATCGATACTAATGAGCCATTAACTATATTTGATCAGTATAGCACTTGGAAAACAAAAACTTATGAAAAGTATACTTTAGTAGAAATGCAAAAACCTATATTTTTAGCTGGTAAAAAAGTCTATGAATTACCAACTCTCAAAGAGGTTAGAGACTTTGCTGAAAAAGGACTCAATGGTTTATGGGAAGAATTAAGAAGATTCGATTTCCCACATAAATATTACGTTGACCTCTCTAAAAAATTATGGGATGTAAAGCAAAAATTAATAAAAACTAATCAAGTATAAAAACAAAGAGACAGGCTCAAACGCCTGTCTCTTTACTAATTATAGGAAGATTTCAATTCTACAATTCTATTAAAAATCAAGTTATTTTCCGTTGAATCATAATCGGTTGCGAAATACCCTTTTCTGATAAATTGGAATCTTTCCAAAGAGTGAGTATTCTTCAAGGATGGTTCCACAAATCCAGAAAATGTTGCCCATGAATTTGGGTTCATGCGTGAAAACAATTCCTTCTTTGAATCAGAGTCCAACAATAATGGTTCAAAAAGATTAATCTTAGCCGGCAATGCTGTTGACGCCTCAACAAAATGTATATTACCGTTAGGTTTTCTTTCGTCAAATCCACTACCAGATTTTGTTCTTTCATCATAAGTACAAAGCAATTCCTTTATTGAACCGTCTTCATTATAAATGACTTCGTTGCATTTGATGAAATATGCATACATCAATCTTACTTCTATTCCCAAGGAAAGTCTTTTCCATTTTTTATTAGGCTTTTCTTCAAGAAAATCTTCTCTTTCAATATACAAATTTCTGCCAAAAGCTATTTTTCTGGAGCCTAAATCCGGATTGTCATTGTTGAACTCCACATCTAGCCATTCAATTTTGTCTTCAGGATAGTTGGTAATAACCACTTTTATGGGATCAATTACCGCATTTATTCTTTTGACTTTGTTATTTAAGTCATCTCTAAGTGAATTTTCAAGCATTTCACTGGATACAGTCGAATTGACTCTTGATAAACCGGTTGAGAGTATAAAATTAACAATTGACTCTTTAGTATATCCCCTTCTTCTCAAACCAGCTAAAGTTGGCATTCTTGGATCGTCATAGCCTTTTACCAATTTTTCATCAACCAATTGCTTTAAGTATCTTTTGGACATTATTGTATTTGTAATATTCAATCGGCCGAACTCATATTGGTGGGGTACATGCTCAGTCTCACATTTCTCCACGAACCAATCATAGAGTATACGGTGATTATCATACTCCAATGAACACAACGAATGAGTAACGCCTTCAAAAGCATCTTGCAATGGGTGTGCAAAATCATACATTGGATAGATGCACCATTTATTTCCGGTATTATGGTGTTCAATATGAATAATACGGTAAATAACAGGATCTCTCATATTAATGTTTGGAGATGACATATCTATTTTGGCCCTTAATGTCTTTTCGCCATCTTTATACTTACCGTTTTTCATTTCTTCAAACAATTTCAAATTTTCTTCAATTGAGCGATTTCTATAAGGCGATTCCTTGCCTGGTGAAGTTAAGGTTCCTCGGTATTCTCTCATTTCATCGGCCGTAAGTTCACAGACGTAAGCTAACCCTTTATTTATTAATTTTATCGCAAGCTCGTAGCTGGCTTCAAAATAATCCGAACCGAATAATATGTTAGCCGGTTTATATCCCAACCATTCAATGTCCTTCTTGATAGCTTCCACAAAAGAACTGTCTTCTTTTACAGGATTAGTATCGTCGAAACGCAAATTAGTTTTTCCACCAAAATGCTTAGCCAATTCAAAATTGGTGATTATTGCTCTTGCGTGACCAATATGCAAATAAGCATTTGGTTCAGGTGGAAATCTTGTGACTATGGTATCGACTTTTCCGCTTCTTAAATCTTCTTCCATGATTGTTTTT
>JAKPZU010000009.1 GCA_029559915.1 Bacillota bacterium | reverse complement strand
CCGGTGATCCAACGCCCGTTCTACTTCTGTCTTCCGGGCTAATTCCTTACTTGTCATTTCGATTGTCCATTTCATAGCTCCTAATCTTAATAGGACATTTCTATTTTGCTACTTTAGGACATTATCACTTTGCTCTTACATATTGGTATGTAGCTTTGAAAGAAATATGGTATATTTTTACAAAGCCTACAAAGCTTTGAAAAAATTTTTCAAAGCTAGGATGACTGATGAACCCAGAAAATTTTCATTCACCACAAGCCGGTCAGGCAGTGTTTACTCCAAGAGCTATTTTGTTTTATTTCAGGAGCATCTGATCATTTGGACCTTGGATGTGTCTCTGAGAGTGACAAATTACGTTGACGATGGTCGATGAAATTTAGGATATTTTCGGGCACTTTTCTTGCTCTGTCTGTAGATCTGCGAAAAGGAAGTTGTGCCATTACGAAAATATTTTATTAGTCTTGATAATAACGGCATTAATAATAAACTGATTATAAGGAACGAAGATGATTAACGAAATATTCTTTGGGGATAATTTAGATATTATGAAGACGATGCCATCTGAGTCTTATGATTTAATTTATATTGACCCGCCATTTAATACGGGAAAGGTGCAGCAACGAACACAAATTAAAACACTTCGCTCAGAAAACGGTGATCGTGTTGGTTTCCAAGGCGAAAAATATGAGACGATTAAGATTGGTAGAAAATCATACGCCGATTTCTTTGATGATTTTTTAGGCTTTCTTGAGCCTCGATTGCAAGAAGCTTATAGAATACTCAAACCAAATGGTTCAATGTATTTTCATATTGACTATAGAGAAGTTCACTATTGCAAGATATTACTTGACACCATTTTCGGTAGAGAATGTTTCTTGAATGAAATAATTTGGGCGTATGATTATGGAGCTAGGTCTAAAAATAAATGGCCAACAAAACATGATAACATTCTATTATATGTAAAAAACCCAAATGATTATATTTTTAATTATGAAGAAATCGAACGCATTCCTTATATGGCTCCTGGCTTAGTTGGACCAGAAAAAGCGGAACGGGGAAAGACCCCAACCGATACATGGTGGCATACAATTGTGCCTACGAATAGCAAAGAGAAAACTGGTTATCCCACACAAAAGCCTTTAGGAATATTAAAACGAATAGTACAAGCTTCTAGTCCACAAAATGGTAGAGTAATCGATTTTTTTGCTGGAAGTGGAACCACGGGAGTGGCTTGTTTAGAGCTGGGTAGAAATTTCACTCTAATCGATAATAATCGAGAAGCAATGGAAGTTATGGCAAAACGTTTCGATGGTGCTGCAAATATTGTCTGGCACAATTTTGACCCAAAACCTTATCAAAAAATCAATGGATTTCAAGAAAATTTACCCATTTAAGGGAGGAAAGAATAATGATTGATGATCTTGAACTTGAGTCTCTGTATTCAATTGCGAATTCTCTAAAATCATATTACATTCAAGATGAAATATACGATCCCTGGAAAAATAGCCCGTTTGGTTGGATCAAATCTCGTCCATCACGCCAAGAAGGCAAAATTGGTGAACAATTAGTTGCTGAATGGTGTAAACAGAAAAACTTTACAGTTTCGAAAAGCGGTGACTCAGAAGCTGACCTAATTATAAATGGGTATAGAATTGAGGTAAAGTTTTCAACATTATGGGAAACCGGAATTTATAAATTTCAACAACTAAGAGATCAAAGATATGAGTATGCTTTTTTTCTTGGCGTATCCCCATTTGCAGCTCATAGCTGGTTTGTTTCAAAAGAAATATTAAAATTATATGTAATAGGCCACAAACCACAACACGCAGGAAAAACAGGTTCGGATACGTTTTGGTTAGATTTTCCTGTAAATAAACCCCCTAATTGGTTAGTGCCTTACGGTGGTTCATTATCACAAGTTTACGTGGTCCTTCAAAGAGAAATTGGAAAGAAATAAGATTTATATGTATCTTAACAACATCAGTTAAAAGGATTGTTTTTTACATCAATTATTATAGTCTGTTATTTACTAAATTATCAAATGAAACACCTTGATTGTCTCTAACTCGAGATGCTAGTCTAAGGAGATTTTCCAATAATTAACATTTTATAATCGTTTTCCAAAATAACTGAGGATAATAAATAAACATTTTTTCATCAAGTAGTGCTTGAAGGTCGAAATGGTCCAAAACATACTCAGCCAGCGGCGCGTGCGCAGCTGCAAGCTGCAGCCCGTAGAGATGGTCACCCGCAAGATTCGCAATGATGGGGATGAACGCGGCATGATCGTATATGGCTACAAGTTCCGCCCCGTGATGAAGTAGGCTGGAGAAGAACTGCACGCGCTCCCGATGAATGGGGGCGCTTTTTGTTTTAACACTCAAAATTGCTATACTACTTATACGATATTGTGTCACACTAATCCTGAAAGGAGTTGAAATGCTCCCTCTACACGTCCTTATTCGTGAGGAGAGCGAGAAGGATATTAATACCATCTCCGAAGTGACCGCGGCAGCCTTT
>JAKPZU010000216.1 GCA_029559915.1 Bacillota bacterium | reverse complement strand
ATTACCTTTTTTGCCATGAATATGACTCGAACCGGAAATTGGTTCTGCTCCATAAAGTTTTAAGATGAAAGCCAGGTACTCGTAAAGCGCCTGTTTTTCGTCTTTACGGCCGAAGGCTTTTACCTGCCAGAACTGACGTTCGTATTTTCCGAGGTTCAAGATTTCAAAAGGTCTGGCTTTTTTGCCGTATTTCTTGCCCTCGATTGTCAGGCTTTTGCTGTTTTCAATTTCAAGGAGGCGCTTGCGGGTGGTGTGGATGGCATAGCGGCTGAGGTCAACGCCAATCCAGCGACGATTTAGTTTTTCAGCAACCGCACAAGTTGTACCGCTTCCTACAAAAAAATCTGCAATTAAATCTCCTTCATTACTTGTAGCTTTAATTATTCTTGTAAGCAGCGTTTCAGGTTTTTGAGTAGGATAGCCAATCCGCTCAAGGGCGTTTTGTCTTAAATAAGCAATATCCCAGACATCACTTATTGGTATCCCTTCATTTTCTTCATAAAATTGTTTCCTGTCGTAGCGCCATCTGTACCTTCTTCCATCTTCATCAACATGAACAAATGTTTGTTTAATGTACTCCTCACTTAGTGGTTTGAATTCTTTATTAAAAGTTAAATTATTTGACTTTCCGTAAAATAAAAGCGTTTCATGATCTCTTATCCAGTTTTGTGCTTTACCTTTAAATCCAGACACATTATTTGGCCACCAGATTATTTCCCTCTGGAAATTTTCGGATCCGAAAATTTCATCCATTAATAGTCGTACATGAGAATTAACCCTCCAATCAAGATGAACATAAATTGCGCCATTTTCACTTAATAAATCCTTCATTAGGTTCAATCGATCACTTAACATTTTAAGGAAACTCTCCAAACCATTTCCCCAAGTATCTCTATATGCTTTTTCTTCGATAACTGAATTTTCTTTGTGTATTTCCTTTCCGCTTTCTCCAATTTCAATATCGGCACTAAAATCTGCTCCAGTTGCAAAAGGTGGGTCTATGTAAATCAAGTCAATTTTACCAGTATATTTTTCGAGCAGGCTGCTCATAACGAATTTATTGTCGCCCCAGATGAGTTTGTTTTTCCAGCCCTCTTCATAAGTGGTTCCTTCGTCACCCTTCCAGATATCAAACAAAGAGGTTTGCTGAGACACCTCGTCACCCTTATCAACTCGTGGTTCATTTATGCTCTCAACGATCTGGAACGGAAATGGACCGGGCTTTTCTATTGGGATAAGTTTCCCGTCATCATCGTATTTGCCGGGCCATACAAGTTCGGTTTTTTTAATTTCGATTTTGCTCATATTGTTATTTTTTCTTTTTTAATTGTTGTTGCAATGCTTTTCCTTTTGCCGTGAGGCGATATTTTTGTCCGGGACTGGTTGGTTTATCGGGAATAGTCATTTCGATTAGGTCTTGTTCCAATGCCTCCAATATATATAGTTTTCTGAAATTTTCCCTGTCTTTTAGTTGTAGTTTATCTTGAAGTTCATCCCTTGTCATTTCATCCATCATAATAAAAATTAAGTTTTTAACCTGCTGGGTAGCTTGCTGGGCAACCTGCTGGGTAGCCTGCTGGGTAGCTTTTACTTTTCGCCAGAGAATCGTTTTAAATGATTCTTCCTGAATCAGTTCTGGCTCTTTAAGTCCTGCTTTCAGGCAAACTTTAATCATGTCAGGGATACCTGTACCCATTCGTTCGATATACCCGGCAAGATAAAGCGATTCTGCCAGAAGCGGATTGGTTGGAAATGAGCCATGCGGTTTTTTCAGTTTTGGTATGGTAAGGTGATATGGTAATTGTCCGGGATTCCAGACTTCCAGCCTGTTGCGGAATAGCCTTATCTGCTTTTCTTCGGCAAATTCCGGTTGCACGCTGCTTATAAAAACTTTCAGCCTATTCATACATTTACCCTGCAATAATGTTTAAAGTCGCATTCTTTGCACACTCTTGTTTTATCTGGCATGGTTTTAAGATCAAAATCCTTATCAATAATGCACTTAGCTATTTCATCAAAGTGCTTACCGGCCGATCTTACCAGTTTTTCATCATAATCAATCTCCATTAAGGCATCTTTGCGGTTTTCCTCAGCCGTCCAGTATATATAAAGTCTTTCAGGGTCTTTTTTATATCTTTCCTTCAGGATATCCGCATATATGTGTAACTGATATTTGTATTTCAGCATTATTTTGTCATTGACATCGGGTTTCTGCTGAGTTTTAAAATCAAGTATTTCAAGTTTGTTGTCCCTGCCTAAAAGTAAATCAACCTTCCCATTGATGATATAGTCATCCTTTTCATAGAAAACGTCTACCTCTGTCTCAATTACACGACTTAAAAGATCTTTATTCTTCTGAAAGTAATTAATTGCATGACGCAAGGCTCCCTCTTTAGACTGGGGACCCAGAGGCCTGTGACCGTTTGCCAGAAGTCCCTTGTAATTATTTTCGAAGTCTTCTGCAATTATTTTTTCATCAACATGTTCACCATCAATGACTCTCCGGTGCAAGTCTTCAATTGTTTCATGAACCAGAGTACCGAACAATATCTGGCCTGTCCGGCTGGGAGTAAACTCATACTCCTTATAAAAGAGATACTGCCTTGGGCATGTTTCATAAACGTTAATATGAGAGGTAAGCGATAAAGTCTTTTTTGGTATGAACGGGGCTTTTGACCGGAAACGCTGAGCTTTCAAAGTTTCTTTTTTAACATGCGGCCATTGATCAAGGCTTTCCCAGATACCTGAAAAGATCTCTTTGGGCTCACTGCTGCATGAAAGGACCAGGAGTTTTTGCGCACGGGAAAAAGCAACATAAAAGAGCCTGGAATGATCAAATTTTGTTATCCTGGCTTCCGGTTCGAACGTTTCGCGCCTGTAAAAAGGAGATAAAATCCGGTCAGTTTGTTTGTTAACACTGTACTGTTTATCAAGAGAACTTACCACAACTACCGGAAATTCGAGCCCCTTCGACTGGTGAATTGTCATTATTTGTACATATCCTTTCGGAACCGGGTTATTTGTATCTTCAAACTCATTCTGACCTGCATTAAAAAGATAATTGAAAAAACTATTGAACAGATAAAACTTTACCGGCACTTTGTTTTTCCCAGTAATTAAAGGTATTCCGTAATAATTCATAAATGAGCTGATCAAAGCCGTGAACTGTGATAAGTTTCTTGCAGAGTTTTCATCTTTAAGGTATTCTGTAAAAGGAGAATATGCGAAAAGCTGAAACGGAATGTCAGAAGGAATTTCATCGAGGCTCGATCCGGGGTCAAGATTTTCAATTTTTTTATTCATTCTCCGGATGTATGCTCCCAGAGGCTGTGTGGCATATTTACCTAATATCTTAATGCCTTCATTAATGATTTCTTTATGGGCATATTTTTCAAGGTCATCGTCTATGAAATTGAATATCAAAGCAAAACAGGCAATGATTAACTGAATTTCTTCATTTTCGAAATAGGCTCTTGCCCGCGGACAAAAAGCTTTGATATTTCTTTTTCGTAAAGCTTCAATAAACGGGCCGCTGTACTTCAGCATTACGCTTCTCATAAGAAGTACAACGTCAGCAGGATCAGAGATGATTTTGTTTTTAAGTAAATATTCAACCATATCTGCAAATCTTTCGGCTTCCTGTTCCACAGTGTCAACCCAGATGCAAAATACTGCAGGATAATCAGGTGAAACAGTTGTTATTGCAGGAATTACTTCCTTATCGGGATATCTGAATTGTATTTTACCGGACGGGTTTGACCAGTCAATATTCCGAATGAAGCTATTATATTGTTCTATTATGGTTTTATGAGAGCGGTAATTTTCGAGCAGCTTTATCTTCCGGCAATTTTCAAAATGAGTTTCAAATTCAAGAATGTTTCTTACGGTTGCGCCGCGGAAACGATATAAAGCCTGGTCTTCATCTCCGACAACTGTAAGGTTATTGTGAGGTTTTACCAGTGACAGAGCTATCTGTTCCTGAATGTAATTAGTATCCTGATATTCATCAATAAGAAGGTATTTAATTTTAGAGGCAATTTTATCTCTTATTGAAGAATTCTGAAGAAGGTCATAAAAGATTCTTTGCTGAAATGAGAAATCAACCCGGTTATGTTCTATTAAAAGGTCTCGATATATTTTATATGCTTCCCCGATCTGGGTTAAAAACTCATCTCCGTTTGCTATCAGGATATCAGGGTCAATAAGTTCTTCCGTAATTTTATCAAAGAAGCCCTTAACCCGTTCTATAGAGTCCCATTTTCCTTTCCACTTTCCGAAAAATCTTTCGCCATCATTGAATGGTTCGATAATAAGGTTGAAATATTCGTTTATGAAAAGGGAGCATGTTAACTCGTCAAGAACTAGGTATTTTTTCTTTAAAGGTGTATTCTGAATGAACTTAATATTAAACTGATCACAGATACTGTGAATAGTCCCTGTAAGCAATTCATGCAGGTTAATTTTCTCACCCAGTTTCCCGGCAAAGAGACTAAGCCGGTCTCTTAGTTCAAAAGCAGATTTTTCAGTGAAAGTGGTGAGGATAATTTCCGATGGTTTTGCTTTGCCGGAGAGAATTAAATACAACGTCCTTAAAACAAGAGTATATGTTTTTCCAGTGCCGGGACCGGCAATAATTAATGTCGGTCCATCAGTTTCAAAAACTGCTTTTTGCTTCTCTTTGTCAGAGCCAAGTCCAAAAGTTTCGATAAATTTCGTTTGCAGTTCTGTCATATTTTAAAGGATCTTATTTTCTTTGAAACTGAAATACTTGCCTTCTGCTACAATGATATGGTCATAAATTGAAATATTCAAAACTCTTGCAGGAATTTCAATTGCTTTTGTAATGGTGATGTCTTGTTCTGATGCCTGTGGATTTCCGTTTGTATGGTTATGAAGAAGTAAAATTGAACTGGCTCCGTTTTTCATAGCTTTTTCAATTACTTGTTTTGGATAAACAGGAGTTTTGTCAGACAGCCCTTTTGAGATCAGGTTTTCTTTTATTATAGCCTGTTTGCTGTCAAGCGAGATCATCCAGAATTCCTCGTTCGGTTGAAATCCAAGTTTTGCCTTACAATACCTAATTAAATCATCCTTTGATTGGGTCACAGGTGCTTGTTCGGCAAGCTGTTGCTGATATAAAAGAGATACTTCCCTGATAAACTTACGAAGCGCTATCGCTTTGTCCTTAAATAAAGGTATTTGGCTCAATTCTTTCTCATCAGCATCAAAAAAACCTTTAACGGAACCGAATTTATCTATTGCTTCTTTTGCCGCCGGTTTTACATCTTTTTGAGGAATTACAAATGTCAGGAATAGTTCTATGATTTCATACGGCTGCAAACCACTTATACCTTGTTGAATAAAACGTTCTCTCAACCGGTTGCGATGGTTGAGGTAATGCGGTTTATCTATGTTGTTTTTCTTATTCATATAATACCAATTACCAATATCTATAATTCAGGTAGTTAACTAAACTTCGATAATTATCTTCAAAAATAATTGGTTTTAGCAACTTTTGAGGTGTAATTACATTGTATTTCTCAGGGGCTTTAAGTTGCGACTTCCATGCTTCTTCAATACCTGTTTGCATCAAATCCGGTGAAGGAACCTGATAACGAAGATTCAAGTTGTTTTCAGGTATTACATCAAAATGCAACCAATCATCGGCTTTTAATTCTTTCGCTTTGTTTTTGGTCATTTGCCATGCCAACAAAGTTTGTCGCATGATTTGATAAAAAGGTTCATAGTATAAATTGTCAATGCTTACAGTCCTTTTTATGGGAGAGTTCTTGTTATCAATCAGGGCATCATATCGGTTTTTTCTTGTAGCTCCGCTCGAACCTTCCGACTTATCAGATTTTGAATAAAGTTCGGTGTACTTCCATTCAATAAGAACTTGTATTTTCTTGCCATTTTTTAGTTTCCCTGTCATCATTGCATCCACCGAAGTGCAATTAGCCCCACGTGTTTGCTCTTTACCTTCTGCCACTTCTCCAAGATAACTGTGTTTGCTTACCACTTCAAACCCGATATAGCCATTTTCAAAGTCAGGGCAAACCTCAACGAAGTCAGGATTTAGACTTTGCAAAACCTTTAAAGCAGCATCATTGTCATTTCTCAGAAAAAACAAATGATTTACACAAGAAACCTGTGAAGATAAAAGATGACCGGATGGTTCAATACTACCAGGCCACCAAACAATTTTATTGTCAAAAAAATATTTGATGGCTTCCTTTCGGATTTTTGTCCATAAGTTTTTCTCTGCTTGCTCTAAAACAAAAGGGTATTTTACCTTAAGATGTTCACCATTGCCGGAGTCTTTAAAGAATTCATCTCTGATTCTTTGGGCTTTTTCGCGTTCGGATTCTCTATAATTCATAATACTTTATTCTATCTATGTTTCTTCTGTGTGTCGGCAAGATTGCACTCTTTGGCAAAGCTTTGATCGTAGCGTTGGCTCGTGGGACTTTGGCAATGTGTACAATGTGGGTTGGCAGTTCAAAATTTTTGTGCGGTGGGTAAAAAAAGTTAAAACACATTCGGGTCGGCAATAAGTGTCGGGTTATTTGTCTGTCAGTTTCGTTTTACATACCAAGTTTAACATTCTGTTTTCATTGTCAATTTGCTGTGTAGTTTCCTTTTCTCCGCTTGTGTATAACATATTTTTCATGCTATAATATTGCGTATAAAAATTTAAATGTCCATATCATTTTCGCGTCAAATTAAAAAAATCAGAACGTATTGTAGAAATATCGAGGCAATCCAATTATGTTTGTCATACGGATGATTTTCTACTTAAGGAATTGGGTGTGAGGTTCGAAAACACCCGATTTTATTGTTTATTTTGGTTCAGATTGTCCGGATCAAACACGATGGTAGCAGGGCCGTTTGTCAC
>JAKPZU010000400.1 GCA_029559915.1 Bacillota bacterium | reverse complement strand
TTGCTTCTCTTTCTCGACACCCATATAAGCGTCTAAATCTTCCTGTCGGAAACGCCTATGTTCGCCAGTAGTCTTGAAAGATTTTATCTTTCCGTTGTTGGCAAGCGTCTTGAGCGTGTTTATTGACACACCAAGATATTCGCTTGCTTCGGTGATTTTATAGATTTTCATTTATTCTCTTCTCTGCTATTTTGAAATATATGTCATCAATTTCTATGCCCGTGAAGCGTCGATTAAGGTTTTTACAGGCAACACCTGTAGTCCCCGAACCCATAGTAAAATCCAACACCCATTCTGCATTGTTTGTGTATGTTTTTATTAAGTCCTCGATTAACGCCACTGGTTTTATTGTAGGATGAAGCCCTCTACCCCTGACTGTTGATTCGACACTATATTCAAGAATATTTTTCTTAAATTTTTGGTTTTTTGGCAGATTAAATGTTGGAACTGGTTTAAGTAGTTCCAATTCATCATAACCAATAAACCACGGTTGTTCGCTAAACCCATATTTTTCTGTAAGTTGTTCGTATACCTCTCTTGTGCATAGTGCGAATTGTGTAGATTCTAAATAAAAAAAATGTTCTGCTTTTCTGTGCCCCAACTCTTTATTTATATCTTTCAAAGATTTTCCTATATATTTATAAATTATAGTGGCGTAGTCTCGTAATGCTTCTTCATTGTAAATATCATATTTACGTCTAAAAATTAAAATTTCCTCAAAATAATTAAGAGGTGCTTTTTTTGCATATAAAGAGTTAGCATGGTGCTTTTTTAAATATATATATTTATAACAATATTCAATATTTGTGTGTCTATTATAAGATGCAATTAACTCTTGTGAATAAGGTTCTTGCGAAAATAGAACTAATGTTCCGCTTTGTTTTAGCAACTTTTCGCACTTATTAAACATTTCGATTGTGTCTAACTTGTTGTCCCATTCACATCGGTTACTTAAACCATGATTAACATCACTAATGCCTTTTATTGTTCCATAAGGAGGATCTGTTATGATGGCGTCAAACTTAACGCCTTTGCTGATTAGTTTGTCCATCTCAGCCATACAATCCCCTTTAATTAGCTCTGTAAACATAATTAAGCCTCTTTCTTTTGATGATAAAAACGACGCCCACACTTGCCACATTTTTCAAGTTTCAAATGTGCCTTCCATTTTGGTTCCATATCAAATTTTAAATTATCAATAATTATTTGTAATTCTTCAATATTACCAATTGCACTTTCCCATATTTCTTTGGCAAATTGTTTTATATCTCCGCCGCACATAGAGGCATACAACTCACCGTATTGTTCCCAAAATTCATCAAATGTTTTCATCTTTCAACTCCCTAACTAATTTTTCATTTGCATCCACAATCTTCTGCATATCCTCAACGGATATTTCTTTTCCCATTGGTTCAAAAAAGTAAACTTTCTCATCTTCCGTTTCAAAATATTCCTTCGTAACCTTAATGATCTTCATGTCTTATTCCCCTTTAATATAATCATTTTGCACCTGAAAGTCAAGTGAATTTAACCGATTTATAATGTTTTTGTTGGAATTAATCAAGCAGTTTCAACCTCGTTGTATTCCTTAGTGTTGTATTTAAGGTGTTTACGGAAAAGATCGGCAATTTCATCAATGACGATGTAATAGGTTGATCCTTTTGTGGCGTGTTGAAACATGTCAAAGTCGTCCATGAGTTCAAATTCCAGGATGGCTTTCATTCCTTCTCCTTCAGCCCCCGCCATACGGGGCAGTTAAAAGCACAACACTCAACGTCTATTGTTGCCAATTTATATCCTGAATCTCCACATCTTTGGACATAGTTCCGATAATATCTGTGTTTACAACGCACACTCAGCTTCCTAAACGTAATCCCCCTTGTTTCAGTCATACGACCTCCATGTGTGCAAGGATTTTGGCGAGGTTGTCAGAACACTAAACAGGATCAGTATAAATAAAAGAAAATCCATTTTAAGATTCCTCAAAAATTGGTTTTGGTATGTCCTCAATATCATCTAAAATAAAATACAAATCAGCAGAGGCAATGCATGATTCACAAAGACTGTCTTCATTAAGACCAAGACGAACATTACAGGTACATTCTTTCATGGACATTATGTTTAAAGCCAATAGTTTTTCATATGCCTTTTTAATTCTGTCACTACAATCTTCATAAGTCCGCATTTCAATTCCCCTCAAAAAAGGATAGGAGTGTAGCCATACTTACCGTTATCATACTACTTGCAATGAAACGAATCACATCATGGTTATCGACCTACAATCCTATCCCTTTATAAACTTTTAATGGCAAAATAAAGAAAAGCCACAGCACCAATTATACAAGCAAGCCATTTTATCAGGTCTGCCAGATTAGAACCGATCTCAATCATTTTAAATTTTCCTTTTCCCATTTATAATACGGTTGACTGTTAAGTCCGCTTGATACGGCAAAGCACTCATCACCTTTATTCACTTCTCGTCCGCACCGATCACAAAACACATCATGGTTTGCTTCGCCCTTCACTTTCTT
>JAKPZU010000397.1 GCA_029559915.1 Bacillota bacterium | reverse complement strand
TATATTAACGATGAGGTTGTTGAAAAATTTGAGGCGGAAACAGGAATTGACTTGATTATTTCCGTTGCCGATTCAAATGAATTATTTTATCAAAAAATCAATAGCAAAACCACAGCGTTCGACCTTGTAATTCCTTCTGATTACATGATTGAAAAAATGGTAGAAGAAAATATGTTGATTAAATTGGATTATTCGAAACTACCAAACCGTGGAACTGTCACTTATATGGATGGCGTAAACCAGATTTTTGATTCTATGACTCAAACTACTTTGGCTAGATCTCAAAAAACTGTTGACTACACTGATTATGCTGTACCTTATTTCTGGGGAACTTTCGGCATCATCTACAACAATAGAGTTGAAGGTTTGGAAGAAGCTTTGAATGAGCACGGCTGGGATGTTTATTTTGAAGCCGACACCTATTTTCCAACGGCCAGAAGAGGCATGTATGATGTGCCGCAATTTGCTTATGCGGCCGCAATGATGTATATGGGAAATAATCCTAATGAGTATAGTTCAACACTTTTACAAGAAGTAGAAACGGTGATTGAAAATGCTGATTTCGTCGAATGGGGCGATGATACATTAAAACGTAATGTGGAATCGGATAATTTGGATATGGCTTTTGTTTACACTGGCGATTATCTTGATAGGTTATACATTCAACTTGACGAAGGCAAAACTTTGGCAGAAGTACAGGCTGATTTTGATCTATATATTCCTGACACTACCATGGTTTTCATCGATTGTATGGTTATTCCTAACACAGCTACCAACATCGATGGTGCACACCAATTCATCAACTTCCTGCTTAATCCGGTAAATGCCGCTTTGAATGCAGAAGTAGTTGGATACGCAGTTGCTTATCAAGAAGCATTCGATCAAATAATTTCTTATCTTGATTCAGCTGACGTGACTAAACATAACTGGGCAACTGCGAATAGTATCTATTACAATATGGAAGCGGAAAGAACTTTTTATCCGCTGACTACTTTACACCCTGACGATATTGATGCCATCAATACCATGGTTCAGAACGTTATCACTGGTTGATTTGTCCAATAAATTTAATTTAAGCAACTTTCTTCCCGTTTCGTGGGAAAGTTGCTTTTCTTTTTGAATAATCTTGACAAGCCAAGAAACAACGGTTTATAATTATTATAAGTTAATAAGCGAAAAGAGAAATGATAGGACGAATACCGATAAGTGGGGATTTTTTTCGTTCTATTTGCTTTATTAGGGGTAAGATATGATTAATCAAAGAGTTATACCCGCAATATCAAATCATAAAAAATTAAAAGAATTTTTGGAGACTGACCTGGCCTTTGGCATCTTGATGAATTTTCAACTTGCGCAATTGGAAGATTTAGTCAAACAGATGAAAGCTAAAAACAAAAAAGTGTTAATTCATTCTGAATTGATAAAAGGTTTGGCTAGCGATGAATATGGCGCAATATATCTAATTCAAGTACTTAATGTTGATGGTATCATCTCGTCAAAACCAAAAGTAATAGAGGTCTGCAAAAAACGAGGAATCATGGGTATTTACCGTTTCTTCATCAAGGATACCATCTCTTTGGAGCAATCTCTTGACATGGGCAGAAGATTGAGACCTGATTATGTCGAGATATTGCCGGCGGCTTGTTTTGACTTAATCGGTGACATAAAAAAAGACTTGCATGCGCAAGTTTTGATGGGCGGCTTGATTCAGGATGAAGCGCAGGCGAATAATTGTTTCAATCATGGGGCAATAGCCATAACCACTTCGAAATCGGAACTTTGGCATTTGTAAAAACTTAATAATAAAGAGAGAAATAGAGCGAGTAAAAAGATGTTTACAGACATTTTTTTGCTCGTTTTTATTGTAAGAGGGGACTATTTATGTTATATGACTATATTGTTATCGGTGCGGGAATTATCGGTTCATGTGTTGCTAGAGAACTTTCCCGATATGATGTCAAAACTTTAGTTTTAGAAAAAGAAAACGATGTTGCCAATATCCAAAGTCTGGCCAATAGTGCAATTGTCCATTCCGGGCACAATCCTGAACCCGGATCTTTGAAAGCTCGACTTTCGGTATGGGGAAACAAACTATATGAACAGATGGAAAATGAGTTGGGAATACCACTTTTAAGAAGCGGGGCTTTTGTTGTTGCTCATAATGAAAAAGAAGAACTAGAACTTGAGAAGTTAGCTTTATTAGCAAAAATTAATGGTGTTCCGGAATTCACCATCATCGATTCCGAAGAAGCTAGACTCACTGAACCAAATCTTGCTAAATCAGTATTCAAGGTATTGTCCTTGCCAACCACAAAAGTCACCTATCCGTGGGAAGTGGCTTTTGCGGCTATGGAGGTAGCGATTAAAAACGGTGTCGAATTCATCAAGAATGCCAAAGTTACGGCAATAGAAAAAACAGATGAATATTTCGTAGTAACTGTAAATAACAAAGATTTGTATCTAGCAAAGAATTTGATTAATGCAGCGGGAGTCGCAAGTGACGACATTGCCAAGATGATTGAAAAAAAAGTTCCATATCAAATAAAGGGAAGAAAAGGCGAATATTTCGTTTTGGACAAAAGAGTGAAAGGTTTCGTCAATCACATTCTTTATCCATTACCAACTGAACTGGGGAAAGGAGTTTTAATAACGCCACAATACCATGGCGAGATTTTGCTTGGACCTAACTCAGTAGAGGTAGAAGATAAATACCGTCCGACAACTTCCTTTGCCGGTCTAAACTATGTAAAAGAACACGCATCACTCTTGGCTGACAATATTCCATTCAATCAAATAATTCGCAGTTTTGCCGGTATCAGATCGACTTCGACATATGATGATTTCTATATTAAAGAATCATTGGAAGTAAAAGGCTTTTATCATTTGGGCGGAATAGATTCACCCGGTCTTACCTCTTGTTTTGCGATTGCTAAATATTTGCTGGAAGAAGTTATTGAGATTCAGGATAAGTTTGAGCTAAAGAAAAAATTTAATCCATATCGCGCTAGAAGGATTCGCTTCCACCAACTATCAAAAGAAGAAAAACAAGTATTAATTGCCAAAGAACCATTATATGGCAATATTATCTGCAAATGCGAAAAAATCACCGAAAAGGAAATACTTGATGCAATGCATGGAGTTTTGGGATCCAATACCATCAAGGGTATCAAAAAAAGAACTAGGGCTGGGGCTGGTCTTTGCCAAGGCGGATATTGTGAAGAAAAAATAATTAAGATGATTGCCAAAGAATTTAAACTATCCCCTTTGGAAATTTCCTATGATTCGGAAGAAACGAAAATCTTTGTTCAAGAAACGAAGGTGAAACAATGATTAGGGAAGTAGTGGTAATTGGTGGCGGAGCGAGCGGCTTAGCCGCAAGCATCGCAGCTAAAAAGAGAAAAAAAGACGTGCTTTTGATTGAGAGAGAAAATGAGTTAGGTGGGATATTGAATCAATGCATCCATAACGGGTTTGGTCTTGAAGTGTTCAAGGAAGAATATACCGGACCAGAATATGCCTATAAATTCATTCAAGAGTTTAAAGCCAGTAATATCGAATGTATGTTAAATACAACTGTAATAAAACTGGAAAAGGAAAAAGACTTGTTCAACAT
>JAKPZU010000386.1 GCA_029559915.1 Bacillota bacterium | reverse complement strand
TCCCCCTGCTCAAAAACGGAATAGTTTGATTTTGTCGGAGCCAGATCTCCTCCTATTATCAGGTCCATATGTTTATTTTAAGCAATGATAGTCAGGCTATTGAAATCAGGCTTCAAATAATTCAAAGATCATTAAAAGCCTCAGGTTTTCAGCAATAATTGTTAATTGCTAATTGTTAATTGCTAATTGTAATATAAATTCATGGATAGATCTGCTGAATTCAAGCTCCAGATCGGATTTCCCGTCATATCTTACAAAGCGGCCGTCTTTGTATTCATGCCAGAATTGAGAATGCTGAAGAGCGGAAGGCCCCATGTCTATCATCTGGAATTCAATAAGATGATAATTTTTACCGTCAAATCCGATATCCATGCCAATCATCGGGAAATTTATTTCCAGTGTTATTTTCCGTGCATAACCAAGCAAACCCTCAAATCTCTCTTCAGGAACCTGAAGAAACATTCCGCTTCCGCTTGCCCTGAAATCATTTTCCCGGTTTCTCCTGTACATACTGAAATACTTGCCCCCGAAATACAAAACTTTAAAATCTCCTTCCAGGCCTTCAACAAACGGCTGGACTATCAAGGGCAAACTCAAAGGAGTGGTATTATATTTCCAGTAATATTTCTCTTTCGCGGGATCAAAGACCTTGATCAGTCGTTTTACCTGAGTTTTAAGCCACCCTTTCAAATAATCACCGAGATTGTCCGAAATAATAACCCTGCCTGCCTTTCGGATCGCCTTGTCAAATTCGGATTTATTACGGGCCAGAAAAACGCCTGCAGACGCTGAACTTGATGCAGATTTAACTACAACCGGAAAGCCAAGGTTATATCCCAATGCATCCACCCATGAACCATAGGGCTTGCTTTCCAGAGTTTTGAGAGCATCATCTGAAAACCGTGATCTCATGAGCTCCATAAACACCTTGTCATGATGAGCTTTTAGATATTCGGAATTTGGCAATACTGTCGCACCCTTTTTCTCGAGGTAGTACACAATACTTTCAATGTATCTTTTATAAAATCCTCCGGGAGTTTCAGACGACTGGTAAACGACATACACACCCCGGTAATCCTCCCTGAGATTCAGTTCACTGAATTTTAATATTTTGACTGAATAATCCCGCTCCCTGAAATAATCAGCTATTTTATTGATATCCATGGAAGTATAGCCGCGGGAATCAGCTTTGGAAACCAGAAATTCTGATTGTTCGTCGGTAAGTATCAGCAACGATTTCATAACGTTTCGATAAAATTAATCCTGCATATAAAACGGACTTGTTTTAAAGACATTTCAATAGCCATAGATTCTGTATCTAAATTTCTTCCAGATTTTGAACCATAAGAAGCGCTGATATTTCAATTCCAGTTCATTTCTTTTAAGGCCGGCAGCCGAGACCTTGAAACCAAGTCCTTTTTCAATTGCTTGCTTACAGGGATTACAAACTCCACATGTTTCCCCGTTTATAGGTGTATGACAAAACCATGTTTTCTCCATCACTTTGGAAAAACCCATATTTCTGTAATTTTCAAGCATTTCCATTTTGGAAAGATGAATTATGGGGAAATGCATTGAACCGAAAAGCGCTAAAATATCCGTATTTGAATTATCCTGATCCAGGACCCTGTAAATCAGTCCACTGTCGTTGATTTCCCTTAGTTTCCCATTCTGCCTGATACAATATGAGGTTCCTGAGCAGGAGGAACCCCTTTCAATACAGATTTCCATACCGGGATTTGATTTGGCGAACTGAGCGAGCCAAACATATTGAGTTCCGATATTTGAAGAATTTCGAAGCCTTTTCCATGCTTCAACTATTTTCCTGTCAGGTTTGAATTCCGATGCCTTATTAATAATCAGGGGAAGAATCCTGCATCTGGTTCCTGGATCGTTTTCGATATCTTCAGATATTTCGCTCATGGCGCGCAACTCTAAATTTTTAGAACGCCTGATTTTGTCTGATAAGTAATACGGCTGAACAATAACATCATGCCGTGACAATTCAACCATCCGGTATGTTGAATCAAAACCGCCTGTCCATAATACTTTTACCAGAGCCTTTCCTTCTACCGTTTGTTTCCAGTAAATTTCTGATTCGGGATTAGTTTCTGGCATTATTATCCAT
This sequence comes from Bacillota bacterium, assembly GCA_029559915.1. GTDB lineage: Bacteria > Bacillota_I > Bacilli_A > Izemoplasmatales > Hujiaoplasmataceae > UBA2289. Next base: position 11,987 of record JAKPZU010000386.1, on the reverse strand, counting down.
TTTCCCGTAAAACCGGCTTATCATTTTTCCTTCTCAATATATTCTTACATTAAAGTTATGTTCAATTTTTTTGGTTTACAGCTAAAGCGGACAACAAATTCTGAAACTCACCACGCACCTTCAAGGCATCGAATTTTTGCAGAGCGGTATTTACGGCATTCTTGCTGATTTTCCTTCGATATTCTTCATTATCAATAAGGAATTTTATCCCCTTTATAATTTCTTCTTCAGTATTTTTTGAAATGCAATAACCACATTCATATTCACTGAAAAAAACTGAAACAGCCGCGAGATCTGATGTATAGACAAGTACGGGAGTGCCTGAAATCATGTATTCTGATGCCTTTGTCGGCATTGAATACCGCAGATAATCTATACTCTTTGAATCAAAGTCATTTGCAAGCAGCAAAATGTCAGCTGAGGAGAAAATCTCCGGAAGCTGGGTGTAATTGACGAACGGGTTGAAAACGACACAATTGAATTCATTGAGTCGGTTAATGATAGATTTTTCCCTGGTTGATGTCTGGATATGAAGTCTTATTCCCAATCCGTCGGCATTCATTTTATCTATAGCTGAGGCAACCTCGATCAATGATTCGGAAATTCCGTTCTGCCCGATCCTTCCTGAACACAGAATTTTAATATTGTCTTTATTAATTGAAAAGTCGTTTTTTGTATGAGGAAGCCAGAAAGCTGTGTCAATCGGGTTATGGAATGCCCTGAACTCTTTTCCATATCTCTTTTTGTACTCCACTGCCATTGCATCGCTTATGCTCAAATGAAGATCAACTTTATCAAGCAGTTTCTTCAAGTCGGAATCAATTTTTTTCTTCCAGTAATTTTTGAATAATCCTCCTTTAACAATTGTAGAAGGCCAATCATCCATAAAATGAATTGCAGCCGGAATTTTCAAAGTGTCAATCAGCTCGGCAACAAAAAGAATTGACTCGCGTGTTGTAACCTGAACATATAATACCTCCGGATTGAATTCAGTCAGCCAATTCCTGAATTGCGCGGACATCTTTATCCTTATTACACTATAAAACAACCCCAACCACTGCATTAAAGGATAAAAGATCCTGTTTACAATCTTATATCTTATCCCATTTTTGGTTTCATTTCCCTGTTTCTCATTCTTTTCATCAAATGTTTTAAGTCCTGATTTGTATTTTTTCTGTATCAGATTAAACGGAAACATCCATTTGTATTCATCTTTACCAAGCTGGTAGTAAGTATCGCAGACATCTCTTGTGATTTCATACATCATATGGCCTGAATCGGCAACAGCAATTTTACTCTTGTCCCAGCCTTTAAATAAATTAGTAAGGGTAATTCCCCCTCCATGTCTTTTATTGAATGGCTGACCAAAAATCAATACTCTTGGATAATCCATGTTTATTTGTTTGTTCATTACCTTACAAGCCTCATTAGCTCAAATCCCTATATCTTCTTTGATGATGTCCAATTCCAATAGCATTTTTTTAGTTTCCTCTATACTCATCCTGTGTGTATTGTGTGAGTTATATTCTTCAATCTGTGAGATTTCCGATCTTCCCTCATTAAAATACCTGTTGTAGTTCAGGTCTCTTGTATCGGCTGGTATTCGATAGTAATTTCCAAGATCTTCTGCTTTCGCCATTTCTTCTCTGTTAACGAGCGTCTCATAGAGTTTTTCACCATGACGCGTTCCAATAATCCGGATATCACATTTTGAATTATATAATTCCAGTAATGCTTTTGCAAGCACATCAATTGTAGCAGCCGGAGCTTTCTGAACAAATATGTCTCCCGGTCTTCCGTTCCTGTATGCAAACAAAACAAGGTCTACTGCTCCGTCAAGCGACATCATGTAGCGTGTCATATTCGGATCAGTTATTGTCAATGGGCCACCCCTTTTAATCTGATCAATAAACAATGGTATAACAGATCCCCGTGAAGCCATTACATTACCGTAACGCGTACCGCAGAATACCATCTCTGAGGAATTCAGATTTCGGGATATTGCCATCATCACCTTTTCGCTCAGGGCTTTTGACATTCCCATTGCATTAATCGGATAGACAGCCTTGTCTGTGCTCAGTACAATCGCCCTTTTAACATTGTTTTCCAATGCAGCATTCAGGACATTCTCACAACCCAGAACATTTGTTCTTACAGCTTCGATAGGAAAAAACTCACAAGAGGGAACCTGTTTCAGTGCAGCAGCATGAAAGACATAATCCACGCCCCTCATTGAGCTGTTAATGCTTTCATAATTCCTCACATCGCCTATGTAGTACTTGATTTTAGGATTCCTGTAAAACTGACGCATGTCATCCTGTTTTTTTTCATCCCTGCTGAATATCCTTATTTCCTTTATTTCTGTATCCAGAAATCTTTTCAGGACTGCATTTCCAAAGGAACCTGTTCCTCCGGTTATCAGAAGTACTTTATCAGAAAACATTTTTGTTATTTTTGGATAATTGATTAATAAGATTCTGGAACTCACCTCTTACCTTTTTGGCATCAAATTTATCCATCGCGTATCGTACAGCATTCCGGCTTATTTTTTCCTGATATTCCTTATTGCCGATAATAAATTTGAATGCTTTCAACAACTCTTCACGATCATGTCTGGGAACAACAAGGCCGCATTCATTTTGTGTAAAGAATCGTGAGACCGCCGTTTCCTCCGGCGAGTAAACCAGGATTGGAGTACCGGAAATCATGTATTCAGAGGCCTTGGTTGGCATGGAGAATTTCAGGTAATCAAGACCCTCCTTACTAAAGTCATTTGCTAAGACAAGGATGTCAGCATTGGAAAAAATCCCGGGAATGTCTTTTATATCTGCAAAGGGATTAATAACTACATTATTGAATTTTTTCAAGCGGGAAAGGATGGTAGGTTCCTTTGTAGGTGTCTGAATATGAAATCTAATGTTATAACCCTCATTATTCAATGATTCCAGCACTGAGGCTACTTCCACCACTGAATCCGTTATCCCGATTCCAAGGCGACCGGAGTATAGGATTCTGATGCACTCATTTCCTGAAGAGACCCTTTTTCCTGAATGAATCAGCCAGGCGTCGGTTTCTATAGGATTGTGAAAAGGCAGAAAGGTCTTCCCGTATCTTTTAAGATATTCATCAGACATGGCATCGCTTATACTTAGATGCAAATCGATTTTTTCCAAAAGCGCCCTAAACTCAATGTCAATTTTCCTTGCCCATAACCTTTTAAAAGGTCCCCTGTTACTTATTGTTGATGGCCAGTCATCCATAACATGAATAACGGAAGGCCATTCCTGCATGTCTATCAGTTCACTGGCAAAATGTATTTCCTCCCTTGTAGAGACCTGGAGGTACAGGATTTCCGGCTTGAATTCTGTCAGCCAGTTCCTGAATCTATCTGAAACGGATAATCGCGAAGCAAAATGAAAAACACCAATCCACCTCAGGAATGGATAAAAGAAACCGTTAACCAGGCGATATCTCAATCCTTTTTGAATATGGTTAACCGTAAACTCGCCCGATTGTTTAAAATCCTTAAGTCCTGACTCAAATTTTCTCTGGATTAGATTGAAAGGAAAGATCCATTTGTGTTCCTCACGTCCGAGCTGATAGTAGGTTTTGCATATATCAGTGGTCACATTAAATAAACCATGGCCAAGAAATGCAACCGCTATCTTATCTGAGGGCCATCCTTTGAAAAGATTGCTCAAAGTAATACCCCCTCCTGAAAAATCATTGAAAGGCTGGCCAAATATCAAGACTTTACGAAATGTCATTAAAAATCTAATTTGGTATTATCTTAACTGTTTCTGATACTTCAACATCAGTTTTTCTATAGGTCCATTTAAGACATATGATAAATGATTAACGATTCTCCTCAGAATTATCATCATAGTTGAATACTACATCTATATAATCGCGTTAATCATATCACATTCTTTGCCTTCGAGGTAATTTCTCAGCATTTTTCGGATTTTTTCTTTCATTCTAAAAGCATTTATCTAATTTAATAATTTCCTTGCAAATAATCAAAATAAAATACAAATGTTAATTGTTAATAATCAATAAGTTAAGCGCTTTTGAAAGATCGACTGGTTAACTTCGCCTAAGAAAAACGCAGAATATAGAAATTTCTATAGGACTGTTATTTTTTTGAAAAATATCCTATCAAATCATCATCTGTTAAACTTCGGATCTCCCGCGAATAACACAAACCTATTGATATCCAAACTATTAAATAATTTAATGTGAAAGTTGTTACAGGAGCAGGATATAAACAAAGTAAGTATAATAAAATCCAGGTTGATGCTGCCTTAACTAATAGATTTCGTGAACTAAAAAATCCTTTTATCATTGCTGGTATTGCAAGAAGTAATATCAAACCGAGACTAATTATTCCTCCCTTAAGTATAATTGTCAAATAATCAGTCTCGATTCCCCTCCTGAAAATCGAAATTCTACCCTGCCCTAATTCAACACCAGGGCAATAATACTGTCCATTAATACCTTTGCCTATTATCCAATCAACAGGCTTCATGTCCTGATAAAAATACTCTTCAACTTCACTCCTGGTATCTTGGGTAATTCTATCAATAAACCAACTGGTTGAACTTTTTTGCCCAAAATAACCAAATATCGACCGGGAATAAGCAAAGCCTAAAGTGATCATAATTACAAGCAACATCATAAATATCACCTTCAAAAAAGTATTCTTTGAATAGAAAAGATAAAAGATGTATGATACCAGAATCGGGAAAAAAGATAAAAAAGCCAAACCACGTCTTGCCCTAACAACTGCCATAAAAAAAGTAAGCCCCAAAACAAATAGAGCAAAAAGATTCACTTTCCGGTTATGATAAATGTAAGTCAGAATGATGAAGCCACATGGAATACTTAGTGTTTTCGAAAAATATTCAATCATATCCTGGCTTTCTTTTATATCGTAGGATACAAGCAGTTGTTTTAGAAATATAACTGAATACAATACATAAATAAGTCCGCTTATCAGGATTACCAGAAAGACTTTTTTAAAATGCTGAACATTTCTTGGGAAGAAAACAATAAGTGGAACGAAGTATATGAATAAAGATTCAAAAGCATTAAAAAGGAGCAGTTTAATAGTATCATAATCAAAAACAAATCCTCTTATTACAACACTGATAGTCCAAATTATGTACAACCACATAACAGTCTTCAAATAACCCTCATCAATTCTAAAGTCAATTAGGAAGATTGTCGATGGGATTATTAAGAACAATCCAATAATCTGGAAAAGATTACAAAGAACATAGTTAACCTGCCCGGTTGTTGAGATTGTAAATGCTGCTGAGTATATAATAAATCCTATCCAGAAAAAAATCAAGAATCGTGACGCGTTTTCACGTTTGAATTTTAAAAAAGAAGGTCTAGTCGTTTCCATCTGTAATGAGACTCAGGGATATTTCAGCATTAGATAATCTCAGTCATTATTTTCCTAAAATGATTTTCAAAAGCTTCAAGACTGAAATTCTCCTGTGCAAAATCAAAAACTTTTTTACTGAGTTTTGATAATTCATGTGGATCTGAACAAGATAATTCATTTATTGTTTCAGCCAGATAATCCACTTTATAGTCCTCCAGTAATATTACATTATCGCCTGCCCTGTTAAACCCAGTGTCTTTAATTACAATTGGAATCAGTCCATGAAGCATACCAGTTGTAACCGCGGTGGAAAAGCCTTCAGAACAAGAAGGTAGTATAATATATGTGCATTTCTGAATCAATTCCAGATAGGCATCTGAATTAACATCAACATAACCATGCTCAATTATATTATCCTTTTGTCGGATATTCAATATTTTTCTTTCTTTCTTATCCAATCCACAAATATGCAATATAATATCATCTCTTTTATAAAAGACATCCAATAAGATATCCAATCCTTTGTGAATTGCACCTGTTGATCCAAACCAAAGATAGTTGTTCCTGGATTGCAGATGATTTTTTTCAGTAAAGGAATACCTTATATTTCTCAAACCAGTGGGAAAAATTGACTTTGGATTATTGTATGAATTTTGAAGTAATTCAGCTTCACCCATCGTAATAACATGTGAATATAATTTATCAAGATGGTGTTTCTTGAAATACTTCCCGCTTCGTCTCAGATTGATTTTCCTTCCATGTCTTTGATAAAAATAGTCAATTCGCTCCTTTTCCTGCTTATATGAAAAATCAGGAGTATTCTCTGTCATATAAAGAATAGATTTTGCATTAGGGTGCAAATTTGTCATCTGATAAAAAGCTTCGCCAAAACCAAATATTAAATCATATTTCCTGTTTTTAAGAACTACTAAAGCTTTAAGATCATTACACCCTATGATGTCCACAGCATATCCAAATCCTGAAATTGTTTTAACAATCTTCATTATCTCAAAAGGTTGTGTACGTCCTATATTAGTACTACCCCAATCACATAGAAAACTGTAAGTCAGATAGCAGATAACAGCTCTTTTTTGATCACCCTTACAATCATCATTTATATTAAGAATAACAGGAGTATCTGATATCCGATGATAATAAAAATAGTCTTTGATATAGTTCCAGACTTTATTATTAATCTTCATTCTTAATATTGGGATTTGCATCACGCTAAATTAACTTTTTAAAATTTAGAAATCAACCACTAACGCAGCCATATACCTCCCTTACCCTTGTTAACTATCATATGATATTGAATCGGCGCCAGAATAAATGTATTGAAGTTTGAAAGAATTGATGCCAAGAAAAGAGCATAAACCCCCATTTTTAAATAATTTATAAAAAACATGGCTGAAACAATATATAGAAAGGGGCTTATAAGACATGCAACAAACTGAATTCTGAGAGCGCTTATCCCATTCAGAAAACTCACATATTTTCCTCCGAAAATTGAAGTATTAAAGAAAAGGAAGCCAAAAAGGGATAGTGTAAAACCGATTGAGACTTTACCTTCCCCTATCCATAAACGGTAGACAGTTTCCGAGAAAATCAACATTACAAGCCCTGCCAGTACCATAAGGATATTAAGTTGATTATATTTCTTTATCCCATTTCGGATCCAGTTTATATCATTCTTGTGAAATGCCTCGGTTGAAGCTGACCAAAATGGTGTTAAAAATATCGTGAAAATCATATTAAGTACACTAAAGTACTTATAAACAATATTATAAGAAGTCACATCCTCTGTACTGAAAGACCTGGCAATAATGATGTTTGCAGTCTGGAACTGTATAATATTCGCTAATTGAATAACAAAAAAAACAAAGCCAAGATTAAACAAACTTTTTGAATATGAGAATTTCACTGTCGAAAATGTCGGTCTGTACTTACGGTATGGGCCATTAAATAATAAAACATTAGCTGCAATAAGAACGACCAGGGGAGAAACACACAAGGCAATACCAAGTTTAATCAATGACCCTTCTGTGGTTTTAATCAAAACAAATATGAAAATCAATGATATGATTTGTCCTAATAGATCAATCAAAGAAGATTTTGCTGGTTTCTGGTCTGCAAGAAGGATTGTCGTAATAATTTTTAATACGAATGACATACAGAAATAAGAAACCACAATTATTGCCAGAATAGAAATCTCTGACTGCATTTCTGACTCGACCTTCAGTACATCGGACCAGTTAATGTATGAATTGCTTATCATAAAAACAATCCATAATGATGAAAATATTATTCCCAATAAAGCATAGGTAGTGCTTACATATACTTTAGCAATATTATCATCGTTCTTTGCCTTTGCTTCAGCAAATTTATTTCGCAATCCCTGAGTCAGACCAATATCAAAGAAACTTAACCATGCTACGATAGAACTTAGTGTTAACCATATCCCGTATCTTGATGAGTTAATATAGTCTATCGTCATCGGGACCAACAAAAGGCTGATTCCAATACTACATCCTTTTATCAAGAATGAGGCAAGAATGTTTCTTTTTGCCCTAACACTTCGTTCGTGACCTGTAAAAAGGTAGTTTTTCGCAAGAACTATTGCTTTATCCAAATAATTGGCCATCAATTACTCCAAATTCAAAAAAAAGTTAAAATTAAGTCGGCTTAGAGATAGATTGTTTTCACTATATACACAGCTTCGCTTGGTCAGTCCCATTGACATAACCAAAACATATTATGAAAAAAACGGTAATTTCAAATTACCTTCACTTACCAAAACGTATGCCTGGGCGTATTATTATTGAATTTCTTACTAAACTTTAATGACCCACTAAGCCCCTGATTTTGATCTGGTGAGCCTAAATCAATTTTCCACAAAAGGAATCCATACATGCCGGTATATATGATTTTTTAAAACAATAATTATCTGACAAAACCCATAAATAATCACTCAATTAAAACAACGGTTGGCTTGGAATAATCAACCTTCTAAGTTCCATGGCTACTGTTGGTTTATTTACTTAAGTTATTAACAATGATGTCGGTTTTGTCAACAATTTAAAGCTGTCTGGATTTTAACAATTAGCTTTGAAGAAAATTAAAGTCTACAAAAAATCATGCCCAATTGAAAAAATTTTTGAAGAAACTGGCATTTTTCTTAACGATTTCATTTACCATATTCGGCATATTATTACTTCTTCTTTATTTAAAAAGCACAAAAGTACGCAGCTATTTGGAAAAATCCCACGCTGTAAATGCAAATATTCTGATTATTGAATCCTGGCTTCCTGATAAAGCTATTGAAATAATAAATAGCGAAGTTTTAAATGATTCCTATGATTTTTATGTTACAGCAGGAATTCAATCTGAAGAACTCGACTTCTGTCAAATTGCCATGAATGGGTATCTCATTTTCTATCCAAAGATTACTTTAACAAGGGAAGTTACATGTAAACCACATAAAATCGCTGTTGTTGCACGAAGTGAAATGGGAGGAAAATACAGTTGTCACTTTAATTTGTTTATTAATGACTCAATCGTTAGTGATTTTTATGCTGATGAAAAGCCCAGAAGTTACGAGATTGAATGGTTTGGGAAAATCAGCGAAATTGACTCTTTGACGGTTCAGTTCACTAATGATTTTTTAGATGATTCAGGTGACAGAAATCTTTACATAAAGGAGTTTGTCATTGATAATGAATTAACGATACCATATCAATTTAATTCAATATATGATATTGGGAAACTGGGAGGTAATAACAGAATTGTCAATGATTATAATTCGCATTCGGAAATGATCCGAAATAAAATGATCCGAAATGGAGCAGATCCTGCAAAAGTAATTGCAGTAACCGGGAAAAGAACCAGGATAAACAGAACTCTTAACGGAGCCCTGGCATTTAATGAATGGTTGGTCAAATCAAAACCAGATATTGTCGGAATCAACATTATAACAATGAGTATCCATGCAAGAAGAACCTGGTTAACCTACAGAAAAGTACTTGACAACAAGTTCGATATTGGCGTAATTCCACTGCCTGTAGCCCACGCTATAGAAAAAGAAGAACCAAACCAGTCAGAAATTGTTGTTGAAACCCTTAGACTAATTTACTATTGGCTACTACTATTGCCATATTGACTATAAGTCCCCAATAATAATAGAATATGATAATTAGAGAACAATCTGTAATTAATTATTATAAAAAGTAGCAAAGTAGAAAAAGTAATTCAAAAAAATATCTATTCAAATAAAAATTAAAATACCTTTATTGTAACAAAATTGAAAATTAATCGTTTATTTTGCAGCATTAGTCAACATTTTGTTTTTGTTAGTCAAAATACCAAATCACCAATAATGGTTTGCCTATGAGAGGATATTTTACTCTATTGCTTTGTCTAATTAGTTTTACCGCCACTGCAACAGATTATTATGTAAGTTCATCTGGCAATGACTCAGCCAACGGCCTTTCATCTTCAACTCCTTGGAGGACAATTTCAAAAGTAAATGCTGAGTTTTCAAAACTTAATCCTGGCGACAGAATACTTTTTAAAAGAGGGGATGTTTTTTATGGTACAATCACAGTATCAAAATCAGGAACTGCAAGCAGTCCGATTACAATAAGTTCATACGGAACAGGAGCTCTCCCCCGAATAAGTGGTTTCACAACAGTCACAGGATGGACCAATTGCGGTGGAGGAATTTATTCCAAAGCGATATCCTGTGAATCTAGCCCCAATATTCTGGTTCTTGACGGGGAAAATAAAGCCAAAGGTCGCTGGCCAAATACCGGATGGAAAACAATTGATTCACATAGCGGTAATACATCTTTCACAGATTCTGAATTACCCGCATCACCCGATTGGACTGGAGCTGAAGTAATAATAAGGACATTTGCCAGCCTGGTAGATCGTTCTACTGTTTTAAATCATACCGGAAGCACGCTAACATACACCCCTTTAACCCAGGATCCCGTAAATGGGGTTGGATATTTTATTCAAAACCACAGAGGTACACTTGACAGCTATGGCGAATGGTGCTATAGCAACGGTACTCTTTATATGTTCTTTGGGTCTGAAAATCCTGACAATCATCATGTTAGGATTGGAACGAAGGACAAACTGATTATAATGCTTGCCAAACATTATATAACAATTGATTACGTTCATTTTGAAGGCGCCAACGTTGATGCGATATATAATGATCTTTCAGATTACATGTCTGTTAAGAATTGTGTTATCGAATACAGTGGTCAACACGGCATAAAAGCAGAAGCAAGTTCCGACCACCTTCTTATCGAGAATAATACTATCAGGAATAACAATAATGTTGGAATATATTTAAGAGGAGATAATTCCATAGGAAATATTGTACGGAACAATAATGTAAGTTATTCCGGTTATTTACTCGGAATGGGTACTAGTGGATTTTATGCTTATTGCGGAATAATTAATGACGGACCTGGCTCATTAACAACCTATAATAAAGTTGAACATACCGGGTATTGTGCTATCAGGTTTGGAGGGCAAAATTGTGAGGTTTCATATAATTTTATTAATTACTGTAATCTCTGTAAAGACGACGGGGCTGGCATATATTCATGGAGAGATTATAATACCGGCAAAGTAATAAAGAACAATATAATTCTCAACTCCCTCGCTTGTCCGGATGGATGGGCTTATTATGAGGTTTTAAGAGCTCATGGAATATATCTTGATGGAGTTAGAAATGCGCTGATTGCCAATAATACGGTTGCAAGCAATGATGGCTGCGGTGTTTTCATAAATGAGGCGCAAAATATTACGGCTGAAAACAACACCTGCTATGATAATATCTGGGGAATAAGAATTACATCTGGTTCGAATACTCGCGCAAGAAATCACAATATTAACCATAATATTCTCTTTGCGAAAGAAGTAGTAGATCGTTCAAATAACTGGAATCAATTAACTTTCGGAGTTGTTACCAAGTTCGATGCGGCCGATCTTACCAGTTTTGGTACTTCTGACTATAATTATTTTGCAAGACCGGTAAAAAATGATGATTATATTGAAGCCTGGAAAAACGCCTGGGGATGGGCTCCCGGTGACAGAATGGCATATAATCTCTCAGAATGGCAATCAATATATGGGAAAGATATTCACTCATCCTCATCACCTATTACAATATCCGACCCAAATAAAATCCGCTTCGAATACAACGCCTCCACATCGAACAAGGTTGTTTCGCTCGATGGCAACTATGTCGACGTGAAGGGAACAAAATACGATGGTTCAATCACCCTGGCGCCTTATAGCTCTGCCGTGCTCATGGTTGATCCCAACCCTTCCGCACCGCCGGCAGTTCCGGCATATGTTAGTTCTGAGATCAAGGACGGCGCTCCCTCAATACTGGAAATGACCTACAATCTCTCGCTGGCCAACATAGTGCCGGCAGCTTCATCGTTTTCAGTCCAGGTAAACTCTGCAGCAAGAAGTGTCAGCTCGGTCTCCGTATCAGGAACAAAGGTGCTTCTTACTCTTTCAAGCCCTGTGGCATGTGGCAACACCGTGACTGTAGCCTACAACAAACCTTCAACAA
>JAKPZU010000375.1 GCA_029559915.1 Bacillota bacterium | reverse complement strand
TTGTGGAAGGTCACGCACTTGATCCAGCAGGTTTTCTTTTTTCCGGACTGGAAAGCGATGTTGAAGGATGTCACGGGGTTTCCGTCGGGTGAGTAAAAGACCTTGGGATCGTCTCCCAGGTTCCCGGTCACGATGCATTGGTTGATCATGGATGTTTCTCCTTTCTGAAAATGATGGGTTAAAATGGGTTGATTTTGCGGGTGCTTTGTCCTATCGTTTTGCCGGATGTTAAAAATATTCTCCTTTCGTTGAGTGTATTTTTGCAGCAACATATGTTAGTTAACTCTTTATTATTAATGTATATAGTGATTGATTCTATCCTGGATTCACAGAGGTTAAACGGATGAATGATACGATGGACAACGCAGTGCTGCTGGAAATTGTCAGAAAATTGCTGAAAACGGACAATGATCTGGCCTTTCTGCTGACGTTACCGGAAGAAGATCTGAAGACCCTGGTGGGATGCATACGGGAACGAGTCGATCAATTGGGGAAATAAACGCAATAAATGATTCTGGAGTCGGAAATGAACAAATCGGATGTAATTGATGCACTGGCCAGGAAGCATAACCTGAGAAATGATCAGGCGATGCAAATTGTTGACCTTGTCTTTGACGGTTTTACAAAAGAACTCAAGAATGACGGCAGGATAGAGATTCGGGGATTTGGAAGTTTTGCTATTAAAGAGTATGGCTCTTACGAGGGCAGGAATCCTAAGACAGGAAATATAGTCGAGGTGAAACCGAAGAGGTTGCCGGTTTTCAAGGTGGGCAAGGAACTAAAGGGGATGGTGGATGGGAAGCGATAGTGTTGGGGATTAGGTGCTGATAGATTCCTTTAATCGGTAAAATGTCAAACACAACGAAGAGGCATGTCTTATTGCAAAAGAGGAAGTTGATCGCTCGAGAAATGTAACAAATCACCTTGAAGCTTTCAATATTTTTCAAGGTTAGGTCGATCGTCTTTTTCTGGGTTCCAGCAATGAAACGACATCAACCTGCGCCGATCTTTTCGGCAACAAAGGAATGTGACCTTCCATTTGTGATGAAACCATAACAATGGATAAATAATCTAATGAAAATACTGAAATTTTTTTATGCATTCTTGTGGCTCTTTGTTATCCCATTAATTATTGGTTTATCGGTGGAATATTATCTTATTAAAATTTACCGTAATTATGACGAGAATCTGCTAGCCGGATTGGTTGTATGCGTTCTAAATAGCTTAGCCGTCACATGGATACCCGGAGGTTTTCTTATTATAGAAATTAATATTCAAAAGAAACACGACTTATTAATATTAACACTATTTTTATGGGTTGCAGGGCTTGTTACTCCGCTGCTAGCAGGATTTCAGTCTTTCGGTGCTGCTGTTACTGTCCTTTTCATATTTTCTGCATTGCTGCCTATGGAAATATTAAAAAAAGAAATACGTCAAATATCTAATCATTTAAAAGATCTAAAATACGGTGAATGATTGTATTGTCTTGAAGGAAGAGATATTGAGGTTCTTCCGGCTAATGCGTACTTTTATTTCTTTCTACAAATCAAGTTTTCGATTTTGCATTGAGATGAGGATTACCAATTCAAATCTTTATACTTAACTTTTGCGCCAAACGTTTTTGACTTAGCGCATATTGCTAGCCAAATTAAGTCTCTTGTTGTGTTCTTAAATTAATAAGGAAGTTAATTATCCTACAAATTGACGCCGCGTATGATGGTCAATTGAGCTTTACTTCAGTAATTGCAAAATATTTTTTCGGCTCTTTGCTTTCTTCTTGCGAGCAATCGTCCTATATCCGTATTCATGTATTCTTCTCTGGGAATAATATGAACACGTCCTAAATCCAAACGATCCGCATCCCAGCACGCCGCAATATGCATATTGTCTGTTTTTTTGACAATTGTATGATCACGGATTGCCTCCAAAAGAAATTGGAAAAGATCTTCCGAAAGTTCCGGCAAATTGGATTTCATGGACGCAACCCAGGATGCTGCTCTTTTCCCATGCTTATGATCATCATCGTCATTTAATCGGCAACTGTCATGAAAAAGAGCAAATAATTCGACAATATCAAGATTTGCCCCTGTCTCCTTGGCAATGATAAGGCCATTTTCAAAAACACGTTTCCAGTGGGTAATTCCATGAATTGGAGAGAATGCTGAACTCTTCTTTTCCGATACATCTTTCCAGAGTTTAGAGTAACGCATAAGCAGAAAGCACCTTTATATGTTTAGCAATTCATATCACATAATACAAAGTTGAAAAAGATCATTACGATTGATCATTATTACCTGAATCGTCTTTATAAAGGTATCATCCTACAATAATGCATGCTAAAAAAGTGCTGTTTTTCAATATCGAATATTTTACAATAAGAAATTCAAATGGATAGCTCATATA
>JAKPZU010000360.1 GCA_029559915.1 Bacillota bacterium | reverse complement strand
GAGAAATCTATTTTTGATTCTTGGAACAATTTATTGATTGTAATTCCTTTACAATATTAGAATTACAGATTGATTCTCATAATTCAAACACCTGATCTGAAATCAAAAATCTGATATCGGTTATTTTATTTCACTTGACTTTCCACAACTGAAAATCCTTCATTTTATATATTGAGATATATGTATTTCTATATCCATCTGCAGGTGAAAAATTAAAATTCAGTTCTGTGGCAAGCATATTTAGCTGATGCTTATCAATACATTGATAAAATTTAGGACCATAGTTATGAAGAGCTGAAAGAAAGTATAGACCCAGATCATAGCCGGCATATGCCAATCGTTCGGGATCCGCTTTATATCGCTTTTGAAATCTTTTAGCAAAGTCGCGGACTTCTTCATCTTCGTAATTAATAAACGAGCTGCTGAAAAAATGAGTATTCTGAAATTCTAAAAATTCCAGATCAAGAACGTCATAACTCAACCAGGATGGAAGTCCATACATTGAAATTTCATATTTTTCCTTATATTCATTCAATGATCGGATAATATTTTCAACATACAACTCCCCGCTGGCTAGTACAATGAGAATATTTTCGCGCTTTCCTCCAACAAAATGTATTGTAGCTCCTTTCAGTCCTGATTCCGAGAGGTTAACCAGTTTCCATGAAGGATATTGATGATGGCGTAAAAATGAATCCAGCATCATTGCGGCTTTTTCTTCGAAGCTTCCTAATTGATATGCTATAATTACATTTGATTCTTTTCGTTCCAATGAATAAAAATCGGCCAGACCTTTCATCTGGTATTCAACACTTGTTATAGGATTAAAAAAGTATGGATTGATTTCTTTAAGTTCTGTCTGTCCGGATAGAAAACAATTGACCATTGGAATCTTATGTTTATAACTAAACTGACTTATTGTGTCAAGATATTTTCCCAAAAAAGGACCAATAATCAGGTGCATGGTTTGCATCGATGGATTATTCAAAACTTTTGAAAGTTTTGCTTCCGTATCATCCAGGTCATATACATACAGATTTACATTCATCCCGCTTGCTTTCAAGGTATCCAATGCAAATTTCATCCCTTCATAAAACTGGATATAACTAAATGCTATATTCTGATACCACTCATTTTCATCATGATGGTTACTATCAAATTCCTTAAAACTGCTGCGATCCAGATATAATGGAATCAACAGTGCCACATTATACTCTTTCAATTTCTCCGGTTGTTCACAATTGCAGGTAGTATCATGTTTTATTTCTTCTTCTGCATCGCTTTTACTGCCAACAACAATTTGTTGACCAATTGAAAGACTTTCATTAATTCCTGGATTAAGATTTTTTATTTCATTGATTGTCAATAAATATTTCTTCGCTATACCATATAAAGTTTCACCAACTATAACAGTATGATACAAAGCCGAATCTACTGCAACTGGTTTGGCAATAACCGGAACCATAATGGTTTGTCCAACTGTTATATTATCACTGATACCCGGATTCATCTTCCGGATTATCTCTATGGTTGTGCTATGTTTCTGAGCAATGGCCGACAATGATTCACCTCGTTGCACAACATACTCCGATCCTTCGATATTTCCTGCAGTGGTATTGATAACGTCGGTTGTATTGACTTTTTTATCATGCACTGGTACTCGCAAAAGATACCCAGTCTGCAATGAGTTATCTTTGATATGATTGACTGTTTTTATTTCTTCGATTGTGCACGCATATGCCTTCGAAATAGAATACAAGGTCTGGCCTTTCTGGACTTCATGAATGTAAAACGGTTTACCATCGATAAGCTGAATTTCGGTGGATTTTGTTACTGCAACCTGTGCAAATGCACAATCAGATACCAATACGGCAAAAATCAAAAAGAAAATAATACTCCATTTTCGCATAGCGGCCGCAATTTACAAACTTTATTCCAATATAAAAACCTCTTTATTCCCATTCAATCGTAGCCGGTGGCTTCGAACTTATATCATATACAACCCGATTGATTCCCCTCACTTTATTGATTATTTCTGAAGATACCGACGACAAAAATTCATGCGGCAAATGTGCCCAATCTGCCGTCATGCCATCAACCGAGGTTACAGCGCGTATCGCCAATACATTTTCATACGTGCGTTCATCTCCCATTACACCGACCGAACTCACCGGAAGCAATACTGCAAAGGCCTGCCATACTTCTGAATAAAGACCTGTCTCGTGCAGCTTCGAAATGAAAATGTCATCGGCTTCCTGAAGCACACGAATTCGCTCAGGACTAACTTCACCTAATACTCGGATTCCAAGCCCGGGTCCTGGAAAAGGATGTCGTGACAACATTTTTTCCGGAATACCAAGTGTCTTTCCAACTCTTCTCACTTCATCCTTGAAAAGCAATCGGAGTGGCTCAACTATTTTCAACTTCATTTTATCAGGAAGCCCGCCGACATTGTGATGACTCTTGATTGTCTGTGAAGGACCGTTGACCGAAACACTTTCTATTACATCGGGATAGATTGTTCCTTGTCCCAGCCACGATGCACCTTTGATTTTTGCAGCTTCTTCCTCAAAAATATCAATAAAAGTTTTCCCTATAATTTTCCTTTTCTTTTCAGGATCCGAAACTCCGGCCATATTGCTCAAAAACCGGTCACCGGCGCGAACCCCGGTTACGTTCAATCCAAGTGTTTTATATATATCTATAACTTGTTCAAACTCGTTTTTACGCAACAATCCGTTATCGATGAAAATGCCATGTAAACGGTCTCCAACGGCCTGATGAAGCAACGTGGCAGCAACAGTGCTGTCAACTCCCCCCGACAATCCCATAATCACACTTTCTTGTCCAATTTTCTCTTTTAACTCAGCTACCGTGCTTTGTACAAACGATTCCGGTGTCCAATCGCGTTTACAACCACAAATATCAAGGAAATTCGATAGCAATTTCTGCCCATCGCTGCTGTGATAAACTTCCGGATGAAACTGAATTCCAAAAGTAGTCTCGCCTTCAATCTGGTATCCGGCAATTTTGACAT
>JAKPZU010000347.1 GCA_029559915.1 Bacillota bacterium | reverse complement strand
CGATGAATTCTCGAAGTCTATAGTTTATGAGGAAGAAAAGTCAATCGAAGAAGCTTGTACCAAGACAGATATTGGCAGAGTATTTGACCAAAAGTATCCAGAAGTCTGTGATCATGCGATCATTTTGGAAGGAACAATCCGGGGCAATGGTCAACACGCCGCAGCAGTTATTATTTCAGCAGACGATCTACGCAAGGGAACAAAGGGAAATCTTGTTAATCGTAATAATATAATTGTCTCAAATTGGGATATGGAAGATTCTGAATATGTCGGTTTGATGAAGCTTGATGTATTGGGTTTAAATACTTTATCAATTCTGAATGAAACAAAGAGGCTTATAAAGACCAACCATAATGTTGATATTGATTATGAAAAGATTCCGCTTGACGACCAAAATATATATAGAGAAATATCTGCGGGAAACAATGTAGGGGTATTTCAGATCAATACATGGTCTACAACCAAGCTTGCAAAAGAAGTCTCTCCTGATTCAATCGAATTATTAAGCGATGTGATTGCTTTGGTCAGACCGGGTGCTATGGATGCAGGAGCAACAGATGAGTATATCAAAAGACGGAACGGCAAGACTTGGAAAAAGAAGCACCCGATTTACGAAAAAATCATGGAATCAACTTATGGAGTCATGATCTATCAAGAACAAGTAATGGATGTTGTTCATAAGGTTGCTGGGCTACCCTATACAACAGCAGATAAAATCAGGAAGATCATTGCTAAAAAACACGATGTAAAACTATTTGCACCATTCAAAAAACAATTTATAGAAGGATGCCTTGCAAAGAAAACCTTGAGCGAAAAAGAAGCCAAAGAATTTTGGGAGGCTTTGCAAGCTCATGGAAAATATTCTTTCAATAAATCGCATTCTACCGAGTATGCAATTATCGGTTACTGGTGTGCCTATGTCAAATATTATTACCCAACAGAATTTATTTGTGCAAATCTGATTCATGGTTCCGAAACAAAGAAAGAAGAATTGATCGAAGAAGCAAAGAGATTGGGATTGACACTAGTTCTGCCAAAAGTCGGGATTTCAGATGCGTTCAGATGGGTTGTAAAGGAAAATAAACTTTATGTCCCATTTATCGAGATCAAGGGTATTGGAGAAAAGACAGCAGAAGCTTGTATGAATATCAAAGCAAAAGGAAATAAAAAAGGATTTTTTGAGTCTGTTCAGATTCAGGAAAAGAAAACAAAGGCAGAAAAGATTCTTGAAGAAATTGGTGCTTTTGGAAATGAACCGACCGGCGATGTAGAAGAATATTTTACATTTACTGTCAATGGTAGAGTTAATCATAAAAAAGGTTATAGTAAAATATTTCAAAAAACATTACCCGTGAATGAGAGAGTATTATCTTGTGAACGATGTGAACTATGCCAGGAATGTTCAAGT
>JAKPZU010000301.1 GCA_029559915.1 Bacillota bacterium | reverse complement strand
CGCATTAAACATTATTAGAAAAGGTAACCCCGAAGCCAAACGGATAGGGACTAGAGGTTGGAACACGCCTAAGCGCACTTACCTGTTCAGTGAGTGATCGTTTTAAAAGTATAATTCGTTAGAATTATTTTTGTTCTTTTTGGAGGAACTTATGGAAAACAAATTAAAACAGATGGTAATACTTGCAAGTGATGCAATAAAAAAATGCAAGACAATTAATGAGCTAATGGACGTTAAAGCTCTTTATTTAGGCAAGAAGAGTGAATTTAACACCATTATGCAAGATTTGAAAGGCTTATCGGATGAAGAAAAGCCGAGAATAGGAAAAATGGTCAATGAAGCCAAACAAGCAATATCGGCTTTGATAGAAGAACGGAAGAATCATATAGACAGGGAAAAGATTGATGCACTTTTAAAAGAACAGACAATTGACATTACCCTTCCTGGTAAGAAAATTGCTATCGGACATAAACACATATTGACGAAAACAATTGAGGAAATCGAAGATATTTTTGTTGGTTTGGGCTATACTATCAAGGAAGGGCCTGAGATTGAATCGGATAAATATAACTTTGAAATGCTTAATCTGCCTAAAGATCATCCGGCGCGTGAAATGCAAGATTCTTTCTATATTACTGAAGAAACCTTGTTAAGAACTCATACGTCTCCGGTTCAAGTAAGAAGCCTCTTGGCCAACACTAATCAAGAACCACTAAAAATCATCTGTCCAGGCGTTGTTTACCGGAAGGATGATGATGATCAAACCCATTCTCATCAATTTATGCAGATTGAAGCTTTGGTAGTTGATGAAAAGGCAACCTTGGCAGATTTAAAGGGAACATTATTGTTGGTAGCCAAAAAACTATTTGGTGAAAATCGAGAAATCAGGTTGAGACCTTCTTACTTCCCTTTTACTGAACCGTCTGTAGAAGTCGATGTCAGTTGCTTTAAATGCAATGGTATCGGCTGTTCAATGTGCAAACAAACGGGTTGGATAGAAATATTGGGTGCTGGAATGGTTAATAATAATGTTCTCAAAGCTGCGGGGTATGATACCGATAAGTATCAAGGGTTTGCCTTAGGCATGGGGATTGAAAGAATAGCAATGCTAAAATACGGAATTGAAGATATCAGGCATTTATATACCAATGACCTACGCTTCAATTCACAATTTTAGGAGGTGAATTTATGAAAGTATCTATTAATTGGCTCAATCAATACTTCGCTGAAAAACTGGATCCTAAAGATTTGGTCGAAAAATTTAATTTGATGAGTCAAGAAGTCGCTGGTCTGGAAAAATTGGTTGATATAGATGGTTTGGTCATCGGTCACGTTAAATCTGTAGTTAAACATCCAGACGCAGATAAATTAAAAGTCTGCATGGTCGATGTCGGTGATGAAGAACTTCAAATAATTTGTGGTGCGCCAAATGTTGATACAAATCAAAAAGTGATTGTCGCAAAAAGTGGAGTTACTTTACCAGGTGATTTCAAAATAAAAAAAGCGAAAATAAGAGGAATTGAATCCAATGGTATGATTTGTTCTTTGGCAGAATTGGGCATACAGGCATTTGAAAGCAATGAATTTGGGATTTATGTTCTTGGTGAAGATGCTCTGCCAGGAGAAGACGCATTAAAATATCTTAATCTTGATGACTATGTCTTGGAATTGGATTTAACCGCGAATCGGGCTGATTTATTGTCTCTAAGAGGTGTTGCATACGATACAGCGGCGATGTTAAATCTAAATCCTTCATTTCACGAACCGCAAGTCATAAGAGAAACTATGGAAAACCCTGTCAGTATCTTTACACAAACAAAAAATTGTCAAGTGTATTATGGACAGCTTATTGATAATATCACCATAAAACAAAGTCCATATTGGTTGAAATCAAGGCTTATTGCTTCCGGAATCAGGCCAATTAACAATGTTGTTGATATTACAAATTACGTTATGCTTGAATATGGCCAACCGCTTCATGCCTTTGACTATGATAAAGTCAATAGTGATAGGATTTTAGTGAGAGATGCTATTGATAAAGAGGAAATAATAACCTTAGATGGCGAAAAAAGAAGACTTATAAAAGGCGATATCGTCATCACTGACGGTGAAAGGCCAATTGCTTTGGCTGGAGTCATGGGAGGATTAAATACGGAAATCGATGCTTCATCCAGAAGAGTTCTTTTGGAAAGCGCAGTTTTTAATTCGACTAAAATTCGTAAAACCGCATTAAGATTAAACCTGAAAAGTGAATCATCTAGTCGCTTTGAAAAAGGAATTGATGCAAGAAAAACATTGGAAGCGTTGAATTATGCTTCTGAATTATTGGTAAAATACGCAGATGCTATAATCGTTGGCAAGCCAAGCTTTTTCAACACAATTAATCCAAAGAAAAAAACCATAGCCCTTTCAATGGAAAAACTGATTAAAGTCACCGGTCTTAAGTTCGAGGAAGACGATGTCGAAAACATCTTTAAGCGACTAAGATTTGATTTTAAGAAAAAAGGCAATAGTTTTGTTGTTACAATACCTTCCAGAAGACCAATGGAGAGTTATCAAGACCTAATCGAAGAAATTGTCAGAATTCATGGTTATAACAAGATTCCGCTCACAATTCCGGTCACACCGACACAGGGCGGTTTAAACAAAAAACAAAAAAGCAAAAGAGTAATTCGCAATTTCTTTATGGGCAAAGGTTTCTACGAAACAAAGACTTATTCCCTAGTAACCGAAGAAATGGCAAAGAAATATGATAAAGAGACATTACCGACAATCAAAATTTTAAATCCTTTGACCAAAGAAAGAGAATATTTGAGACACTCAATAATTCCATCCCTAATTAACGTCTTGATATATAACAAAGCTAGAAAAATTGAAGATGTTTTCATTTTTGAAACTGCAAATACTTATTTTGAAAATGATGAAAAAGAGAAATTGGCTTTTTTGCTTAATGGCAAAAGCGATTACTCGCTATGGCAAGGTTTGAATAAAGAGATAGATTTTTATCATCTTAAGGGTATAATTGAAGCTTTACTACAGCAACTAAAAATTACCAATTATTCTATTCAAGCAAGCTTTAGCCAGCTTCCTAATCTTCATCCGGGAATTAGCGCTGAATTGCTTGTGGATGAAGAAGTCGTTGGTTTCTTTGGCAGACTTCACCCCGAAGAAGAACATCGTTTTGGAATGAAGGATGTATATGTTTGCGAATTGGAATTAAAGAAACTGTACGAAAATTCAGAAAAACAAGAAATGACATATGTAGAAGTCTCTAAATACCCACCAATTGAGAGAGATTTGGCAATCTATGTGGCTAATGAAATATCCGCTCAAAAAATAATTGATGTAATAAAGAAAACAAATAAAAAATTACTCAATTCAGTTGAAATATTCGACGTTTATTATGATCAAAATAAAGAGAACAAAAAATCAATTGCTTTAAGGTTGGAGTTTTTAAGTTATGACAGAACTCTAGAAGCTAGGGAAGTCGATGAGCAGATTAGCAAAATAATAGTTAACCTCAAAAAAGAGCTCAACGCCGAGTTAAGAAGTTAAAAATCATTCAACGGTTTTGACCACCATTTTGGTGGTCATTTCCTTTATTTATAACAGTAATTTGATATATGCGATTGATTTTTCTTAAAAATATCCAACCATTATAATATCGTGATATAATGATTTTAAAATAGATTTGGAGGTCCACATGGAAAAAATTATTAATGTTGAAAATTTGAGTAAGAATTATGGAGAAATTAAAGCGGTTAAAGGCATCGATTTTTATGTCGAAAAAGGCAGCCTTTTCGCTTTTCTTGGACCTAATGGAGCTGGTAAGACTACGACAATCAATATTTTATCAACTTTGATATCTATGGATTCGGGAGAGGTAGAGATAAATGGAATTAAGTTGGGAGAAAACGAAGATTTAATTCGAAGTTCCATCGGTATCGTTTTTCAGGAGGGGGTTCTTGATTCCTTATTGACTATCAAGGAAAACCTAGAGGTTAGAGGTAGTTTTTATGGAATAAGTAAAGATAAACTAAAAGAAAGAATCGAATATGCATTAGAAATTGCAGGAATAACCAATATAGCCAATAGAAAATATGGGACTTTATCTGGTGGCCAAAAACGCCGAGCAGATATTGCAAGAGCTTTGATAAATTCGCCGAAAATACTATTTTTGGATGAACCAACCACTGGTTTAGACCCACAAACGAGAAAGAATGTATGGAATACAATAATGCATCTGAAGAACAATGAAAACATGACGGTTTTCTTGACTACACATTACATGGAAGAAGCAGAGAAAGCTGATTATGTTGTTATTATTGATAACGGTCAAATTGCCGCGAAAGGGACTCCTTCTTTTTTGAAAGACAATTTTTCTAATGACATATTGAAGATGAAAGTAAAAAACGAAGAGCGATTAGTGACATATTTTAAACAAAATGGAATTGAGTATGAAAAACAGATAGATATGTACTTGGTCAAATTGTACAATACCTTGGAGAGTATTAAAATAATTAGCGATAATGAAGATAATTTGGATTCTTTCCAGGTTCTAAATGGTACTTTGGATGATGCTTTCATAAATATTACTGGTAAGGAGATAAGAGAATGATATTACAATTAATGAAAAGAAATCTTAAAATGTATTTTCGCGACAAAGCATCTGTGTTCTTTTCTCTAATGGGCGTCATCATTATCATAGGCGTATATGTAATGTTTCTAGGTAAAATGATGGTTGATTATACTGAGGATTTGGTTGGAACCAATTCACGATATTTAATGATGAGTTGGATTATGGCTGGTGTTATCTCGGTAACTACCATCACTACATGTAATGGTGCTTTTGGAATAATGGTGGAAGACATTGCGTTGAAAAGAATGAGAGACTTTAAAGTTTCGCCGATAAAAAGATGGCAATTAGTACTGTCATATGTTCTTTCCGCGATGGTTGTTGGATTGATAATGAGTATATTAACATTATTATTAAGCGAGTTATATATTTATGTCGAAGGCGGTAAAATCTTATCGTTTTCAGCCTTGACGAAAGTTTTGGGTTTGATTCTCATTTCGGTTTTTTCATCTTCGGCAATGATTTTTATGATAATGTCTTTTATCAAGAGCCAAAATGCTTTTGGCACGGCGAGTTCAATTATAGGAACTCTTATAGGGTTTTTAACTGGCATTTATATACCGTTGGGAAATCTTCCTTCTGGAGTTCAAAGCATAATAAAATTTTTTCCATTGTCACATTCGGGTGTTATGCTTAGGCAGGTGATGATGAATGAGGCTTTACCACTGGAATACCTGCCTGATGAATTTAAGATTTTTCTAGGTGTGAACTTTGAAATTGGTGGAGAGTTTATATCGAATTTCATCCATATTGCTTATCTTTTTATCAGTGGTGTGATATTCTATTTAATAGCAATAATCATAGTATCTAAAAAAAGGAGTAATCTGTGAAAAAACAATTTTACAACTATACAATTGAAGCCTTAAAAAAAGACTTGATTGATAATAATTTCAAGGCTTATAATGCAGAACAAATATATAAATGGGTCTATGAAAACAATGTTACAGATCCCGAGTTGATGACAAACATATCTAAAGATTTAAAATCCTTCATGATTGACAATTTTTCCTTCGATTTATTGAATTTGATATCACAACAGACATCAAAAAACGGTACGGATAAATTCTTGTTTGAACTGCATGATAAAATTGTTATTGAATCGGTTTTGATGAAACACGACTATGGCTTGTCTTTATGTGTCACATCACAAGCAGGATGTTCAATGGGTTGCAGTTTTTGCGCTTCCGGACTAATCAATAAGCAAAGAGATCTAACAGCAGCTGAACTCGTTATACAAATTTTGAGTGTACAAGCAATAAAAAAAGTTAAAATTACTCACATTGTTGTAATGGGAACAGGCGAGCCTTTTGATAATTATGATAATGTCATGGATTTTGTCAAAATCATCAATTATAAACACGGATTGCAGATTGGTTCAAGGCACATTACAATATCCACATGCGGTATTGTGCCCAAAATCTATGAATTTGCCAACGAAGAGATCAAAGCTAATTTGGCAATCAGTCTTCACGCACCCAACAACGATTTAAGAAATAGACTAATGAGAATAAATCGCGCTTATCCAATCAATGAAGTAATACAGGCTGCTAAAGATTACTTCGATCAAACCAAAAGAAGAGTGACTTTTGAATATATTTTGTTAAAGGGTATTAACGACGAAATTGAGCATGCCAACGAACTAAGTGATTTGATTAGAGGAATAAATTGTTATGTCAATCTTATTCCTTACAATCCGGTCAACGAGTTTTCTTTCAAGAAAACAGATGAATCAAGAGCAGATCGATTTTATCAACAGTTAATAAGAAGAGGAATTAATGTTACTTTGAGAAAAGAGATGGGCTCTGATATTGACGCAGCATGCGGACAATTAAGATTAAAAAACCATAAGCAGAGTCTTAAAAACATTGACTAGAAGTCGATGTTTTGATACAATTAAAGTGTTTATTTAAGGGTAAAGGTGAATACAATGAAAAAAGAAATCAGAAAAATCGCTCTCCTTACAGGCGGAGGAGACTGCTCGGGATTAAATGCGGTAATTAGAGCGGTTGTTAAGTCGGCAATTTTAAAATACAATTATGAAGTTATCGGTTTTATGGGTGGATACCATGGTCTGTTAATGGATGACTTTATTAAACTTGACCTAAAAAATGTCGCAGGTATTTTTCATCAAGGTGGTACTATACTCAAGATGAGCAATAAAGACAATCTTTTTAACTTCAAAACCGTTGATGACAAAGGAAAAACCATTTATAAAGATATGTCTGATGTCGCAATTGAAAATTTAAAGAAACATAACGTGGACGCATTGGTCATTATTGGCGGTGATGGCACACTGACTTCTGCGAGAGATTTTTCTAGAAAAGGCGTCAATGTCGTTGGCATTCCGAAAACTATTGATAATGACGTTCCTGCAACTGAAATTACCTTCGGTTATAGAACGGCATTAGATCATATCATGTTAAGCCTCGATGCTTTGCACACAACGGCTTACTCCCATGATAGAGTGATGATTCTTGAAGTTATGGGTAGAAATGCAGGTTGGCTAGCTTTGGAAGGCGGCATCGCCGGATCAGCCGATGTGATTTTAATTCCTGAAATACCTTATGATATCAATTTGGTTGCTAAGACAGTTTTTGACCGCTACAATCGCGGCTCCAAGTTTACTATTATCTGCGTTTCTGAAGGCGCAAAACCAATCGATGGTGATGTGACAATCAAGAAGTTGGATAAAGATAGTCCAGACGCCGTTAAACTTGGTGGTGTCGGTGATATATTAGCTGATCAACTCGAAAAAGTAATCAAACCAGTTACTGGACAAGATATTCGTGTTACAACCCTTGGATATATCCAAAGAGGTGGAGTCACCAATACATTTGACAGAGTTTTGGGAACCAAATATGGCTCTTATGCAGTTGATATGATAGCAAGAAACGAGTTTGGAAGAATGGTTGTAATCAGAAATGACCATATGGATTCAGTCAGACTTGAAGAAGTTGTGGGTTCGGGCAAAACTGGACAAACAAGTTCTGGTGGTGCGAGAATTGTTAATCCACACGGCGATTTAGTTAATGCCGCTAAAGATATAGGAATAAGTTTTGGAGATTAATTAAAAATAGGAGGATAAAATGGACTTAAAAGGTAGTAAGACAGAAAAGAATTTAATGGAAGCTTTTGCTGGAGAATCAATGGCAAGAAACAAGTACACCTTCTACGCTGCCAAGGCAAGGGAAGAAGGCTACGAAGAAATAGCTGAATTCTTTGAAGAGACAGCTGTTAATGAAAGAGAACATGGTAAAATCTGGTTTAAGTTATTGCATGATGGCGGCATTCCCACAACAGACATCAATCTAAAAGACGGTGTTGATGGAGAACATTATGAATGGACAGACATGTACAAGGGTTTTGCTGAAACCGCTAAAGAAGAGGGGTTCAAGAAAATAGCATTTCTTTTTGAAAAAGTCGCCGAAATTGAAAAACGTCATGAAGAAAGATATCAAGCTTTGTTAAATAGACTTAAAAACGACGAAGCCTTTATGTCTGATAATGACTCGGAAATTTGGATTTGCACAAATTGCGGTCACCTTCATTTTGGTAAGAAAGCTCCTAATATTTGTCCGGTTTGTGATTACCCACGTGCCTATTTCAAAAGACATCAAGAAGCTCTATAATTAAAAGAAGGCGATGCCTTCTTTTTTTTTCATGCTTAGTTAATGTTTAAATAGCAATTTTATGGTATAATAACTATAAATATTTATATAGGTGATCTATTTGGAAAAAGAAGGAAAAATCATAAAATCCATCGGTGGATTATATACCGTTACCGACAAATCATTTAGACAATTTGTACTGAAACCATTAGGTATTTTTAGACATCGAAACATCCAACCAAAAGTTGGTGATAATGTTGTTTTTAACGAGGAATCGATAATTGAAATTAAAGAACGTAAGAATGATTTATACCGACCAATGATTGCTAATGTTGATCAAGTATTATTAATTAATGCGGCGACAAAACCTGATTTCAGTTTTCTTTTATTAGATAAATTTCTAACTCTTATTGAAGCCAATGACATTAAACCGATTATCATTATTACAAAGATTGATTTACTGAATAATATCGAAATAGAGAGCTTAAAGTCAAAAATAAATTATTATGAAAAATTTTATAGAGTAATATATTTTAGTGCTAAAACGATGTTTGGCGTTAATGAGATATTAGAAGTGACAAAAGATAAAGTAAATGTGCTTGCTGGTCAGACAGGAGCGGGGAAATCTTCACTCCTCAATGCAATTGATCCCAATCTTAATATTGAAACCAATGAAATTTCGAAAGCACTGGGCAGAGGCAAACACACCACAAGACATGTCGAGTTGATTAAATTTGGGGATGGTTTTATTGCAGACACCCCAGGCTTTTCAAAACTTGAATTCATTGAATATCAAGCGGACCAAATAAAATTTTATTATCCAGATTTTTTTAGTCTTAGCAACAATTGTAAATTCTATCAATGTACACATATTCACGAACCGGGATGTGCTGTGATTGAAGCCTATCAAAAAGGATTAATTCTCAAGGAAAGATATGAAAATTACAAGTTTATTTATAATGAAATCAAAATACAAAAACCAATTTATAGGAGAGATGAAAAATGATTTGTTCGCCATCATTTCTATCTTGTGATTTTTCCAAATTAGAGACTGAAATAAAATCAATAAACCACGCTAAATGGTTACACTTTGATGTTATGGATGGCATCTTTGTGGATAACATAACTTATGATGAAAAAATGGTCAAAAAGATAAAAGCCATTAGTTCCCAATTTTTTGATGTTCACTTAATGATAATAGAGCCCGAGAAGCATATTGAAGAATACATCAAAGTCGGTGCTGACCTGATTACATTCCATCTTGAAGCTACTGAAGATTCACTGGAACTTATAAAGAAGATTAAGAAGTCGAATGTAAAAGCAGGAATATCAATCAAACCACAAACATCTGTTGAAAGTTTGGACCACTTGCTGCCATACTTGGATTTAATACTGATAATGAGTGTAGAACCAGGAAAGGGTGGTCAGAAATTCATTGAGGATTCATTGCCCAAAATAAGCTACTTATCTAGGAAAAAGCAACTTTACAACTATAACTATTTAATTGAAGTTGACGGAGGAATAAACCTAGAAACCGCCAAAAGAGTAAGGCAATCGGGTTGTGACGTAATTGTTGTTGGTTCGTTTTTATTCAATAGTTCAAATCGAAATCAATTAATCGAGGAACTTGAAAATGTATAAAAAAATCAAAGTTTTTTGTGGACCAAACACCTATAATTTTAAGACTTTATATTTTGAAGAAGCTAACGAGTTTTTGGTGGGAATTGACTCTGGACTTGAATATCTCATGACTATCGGGAAACAAATAGATTTGGCTGTAGGCGATTTTGATTCAATCTCAGAAAATGTTCTTGAAAAAATCAAGGACAAAGCGAAAAAAGTCATTAGCCTAGAAAAAGATAAAAATATGACTGATTTAGCCTATGCACTTGACTATATATACAACAATATGGACTATGATGATATTGAAGTCTATGGAGGGATAAGCGGCAGAATTGACCATTTTTTGGCTAACCTAAATCTAATAAACAAATATAATTTTTCGATGCGAGACGACAATCATATAATTTATCTATTAAGCAAAGGCAAACATGTAATTAACAATTATAAAAAATATGTGTCATTCTTTGCCTTTGAAGACGTCTACGGTTTGACATTGAAAGGGTTTAAATTTAATTTGGATAGCTATTATTTGAGCACTAATGATTCTCTGTGTGTTTCAAATGAAGGTGGCGGGCAAATCGAATTTATAAAAGGTAAATTATTGGTAATAATGAGTGATGATCGCAAATAAATTTTTAGGAATTTGCTAGGAGGACATCAATGAAAAAAATATTAGTAATGTTGACATTATTTCTATCCGTATCAGTTCTTGTGGGTTGCGTGGGTATTTTTAGTCCTGTCGAATCGACTTCAAGAACTTTTTTGACAAAATCAACTACTCAAGAAACGACAATCAATTCAGTAGATGAAGAATTAATAATATCAGAACTATATCAAAGAATATATGATTCACTTTATGAACAAGTTAAAGAAGAAGTTCTAAATGACATTGCGGAAGAAAAATTTCAAACTTTATACGAGTCTGTCATAAGTGATCTTCTTGAGGAAATCGAAGCTGGTAACATTACTGTAGATGCTGAATCTTTAGTAGATATGATTTTATCACTTGAAGCCAATCAATCTAAAGCTGTGATTGGTGTTAAAAATTTAAATGGCATTGGGACAGTTCAATCTGTTGGATCGGGAGTTATTTATAAATCAGAAGGTTCAAGATATTATGTTTTAACGAATAATCACGTTGTAGAAAATGGTTCGTCATATAAAGTGGTTTTTGAGGATGAAACAGAAATTACCGCCACTTTAAGAGGTGTCGACGAATTAGTTGATTTGGCAGTACTATACTTTGATACAGACCAAACTCTGCCAGTCGTTAGCTTTGGAGACTCTTCGGCTCTTCAAAAAGGCGAAATTATTATTGCTGTTGGACACCCATCAGGATTTACCTATTATGGTTCGATGACCATGGGGATAATTTCTGGTTTACAAAGATATTTTGATATCGACAATGATGGAATCAATGATATGTTTGTTGGTTACATTCAACATGATGCAGCTATCAATTCCGGTAATAGCGGTGGAGGCCTATTCAATATTTATGGAGAATTAATTGGAGTTAATGTTATCAAGTTGACGTCTATAGATATAGAAGGCATGGGTTTTGCGATTCCATCAAATCTAGTACAAGC
>JAKPZU010000194.1 GCA_029559915.1 Bacillota bacterium | reverse complement strand
ATCCGGCGATATGCCGAAACTTTGTGCCGACAAATCGAGTCGCATTCTTTTCTTTGCTGTAATCTCGGGGTTATCCCCCAACGCATTTTTTACCTCTTCCCTATATTTTCTTTCTGCTTCTTCTTTATTCTGATGATTGTTTATCACGGACTCTTCGATCTTTTTGACATCTTCGTCGGTAAGTTTCAATATCTTCTGCTTCATTTTTAGCATTTCACGTTCTTCATCATCAATTATACCGGGAGTCTCCTCGTCGTTTACAAGAGCGGCAACAATATTCATGTATTCTTTATATCTTTCCTGACTGGTATCAATTTCAACTGGAGAAACGGACTGTGAGGATTGTACGCTTTCTTTTGTTACCGTGGTTGCCGGTGAATCCAGAAATTCGATCAGTCGTCTGCCATTTAATAGTTCAATTCCCAAATGGTAATATTCAAGCTGGGCCGACACATCAATGCCGCAATCCTTTTTCATGTAACAAAGCGCCGCTTGTTTTATATCATCGCGGATTTTATCAACTGAATATCTTCTCTCTATATGATGATTATATTCTTCAGACAATAAATACAGAGATGAAAGAAACGGCAGTGATATTTTTTCATTAATGTCTTTAAAACTATATTTGCTGTTATAGGGGCTGTGTATCATACTTTCATTAAAATCATGTTCTATAAGTTCATCAACCAGGGTCGTGGTAAAGTCTTTTATTGTGATCTTGTCGGAGGGATCAATCTCTGATTTATCAAGAGCAGTTTTTAGGGATTCCAAGTTTGGTATCGTGAAATTTTTACCTGATTTGAAATAGAAGTCTTCCAAGATTCTAAAAAAGCGCTTTGTGTGCGGATCTTCATTGTATTTACGCCACTTAAGATTCTGTATCCACTGCGTAAGACTGGCAACAGCTTCCACATGCTCAATATGCCGTTCAAGCTGATTAAATCTATCAAGGACATTACCGGCAAGTTTTTTAATGGTATTGTAGATTTCCCGATTTTCGATATTGAGAGTGTTTAGCTGGTTTTTAACAGTTATAATAGCAGCGGCCTGTAGCATATCTCTTTTGTTGATAAGTTGAATGAAAGCGTGTGACGCCTTCTGAACTTCAATAATCT
>JAKPZU010000285.1 GCA_029559915.1 Bacillota bacterium | reverse complement strand
CTGGGTTATGAAGCAGGTAATATTTCTCATCAAACAAACCGCTGTGCTTGATTGCAAAATAATCTCTTAGGTTGGTTAGCATTACTTTCTCCTCACCAGGCGCGAAAGGCGGCGCAATGGGCGGGTTATTTTCCAGCTGGTGCTGGAAGTATAATCCACAATCTCAAGCTGTAAGGCTTCATTTTCAACAGAAAGCTTTTGTATCTGCTCATCCTTAAGATTGAGTATCTCGAGGTTTACTAAATTGTGATATTCCTCTAATTGGGCAGCAAGTGCATTGATCGCTGAATTGATATTTGGCTCAACTTGAGCTTGTTGCACACCAAGAGAGATAATTTTGTTATAGACTTCCTGCCACTCCTCCGCATGGTCCTGGATAAGCCAGTGTTTCCGTACCTGCTCCTGTGCCTGGCGGGCCAGTTGCAAGCGCAGCTCTGGGCTCTCGATCAACAGCTCCAACTTGCATTCCCACTCCTCCGGAGTGGCAGCTAAAAAGCCATTCTCGCCATCATGCACCACCTCAGTGTAAGGTGGGAGCGCAGAAAACACCCCAGGCAAGCCTAATGCCGTATATTCGAAGTATTTAATAGCGCTTTTGCAGCGATTGAACAGGTTGTCTTGCAGGGGTGCAACGGCAATTTCCGCCTCTAGTTGTTGATATTCCCTCAGGAAATCCTGGTAAGTGTAGGTGCGCAGGGGCAAATAGGTGACTTTAGCGGTGTTTTTCAAGCTTGTGGGCGGCTGGGCACCAAAAAAAATGAATGCAACCCTTTTCCCATACTTCTGTGCAATATGAACCATCGCTGTGGCAATCAGCTCCAGGTCGGGCTGATGGGTGGGCGTGCCCATAAACAGGATTCGCACTAGCGCTCCATCTTCTGTGGCCTTGGGTTCGCGAAATTGCCACAGCTCGGCATCCAGATAGTTAGGCAGAACATAAATCCGCGGGTTATAAGGCAAGAGTGCCTGCCTGAGTACAGGTGTGGTGACGGTGATGGCATCTACATTGAGAAGGGCATGAAGCAATGCCGGCAGCCGATCAGCAAATACACCTGAGATGCGGTCCGGATGATCTTCCGGCAGCGCCAGAAGGTGGTCATCGAGGTCCAAAACGACGGGCTTGCCCTGGGTGTGTGCACGCGCCAGCATCTGCTGGTACTCCTGAAAATCACGAGAAAAATCACGTTGGAAGAGAACCAAAGGCGCCTGGTCGATTGCCTCCAATGCCGGCTGGTTCTCGCGGATACCAGGGATGATTTCGATGCCAGCCTGCTTGAGGGGACTATAGATGCGATACTGCTCCACTGCGGAAGGGTACTGGTTATAAGAGAAAAAGGCAATGCGATTGATGGTCATGATTAAATTTTCAACTATCTATCTAGTAAAATATTCATATCATGGAGTCGTATTATATATCATCATAGAAATAACATGACCCTTTTTACAATTTATGAATTTGTACTAGGAAAACTTTCAGAGACTTCGATGACCTTGATCCCAAGGAGCTTTGCCGGGCTGAGCAGCCTGAGATACGCGCAGGCGTCTTCAAAGAAGTTGGAAAAAAAGGAGATGGATTGGATGGGAAAAGATGTGAGTATAGCGGTCATATTGAATATTCTATCTTCTATTACTTAGAATGCAAATATGAATTATATTATGAAAAGTAATAAGAATCCATCAAACTAAGTAATATTTTGTCTGGATAGATGTGACACAATGTTATAAACAATGTGTATAATTTTAGTTGTTTTCATTTTACTTACCAATTTAAAGCATGAATAGGAGTAAACAATAATGAACAGTTTTTATACAGAAGCGGAGTTATTTTCCTTGGGGTTAAAAAGGGTCGGGGGAAACGTTAAAATTAGCCGGTTTGCTTCGCTCTATTCAAATGATGAGATTTCGATCGGAGATAATGTCCGTATAGACGATTTTTGCATCCTTTCAGGCAGAATTACACTGGGAAACAATATCCATATTGCAGCTGGATGCTATTTATTCGCAAGTGACGCAGGTATCGATATTGATGATTTCTCTACAACCTCATCAAGAGTGGTTATCTATGCACTTTCGGATGATTATTCAGGCACTACCATGACTAATCCAACTATTCCAGAGAAATTCAAGCATGTTCAGAAAGAAAAAGTCATAATCCACCGACATGTCATCATAGGAACAAGTACAGTGATTTTACCTGGCGTAACCATTGGAGAAGGTTGCGCCATTGGAGCAATGAGCCTTGTAACAAAATCTCTGCCACAATGGTCAATTTGCTATGGAATTCCAGCTAAACCAATGAAAAAACGTAAGCAGGACCTTTTATTACTCGAGAAATCATTCCATGAAAAATATGGCTAATTTTTCATTACGCCTCGGGAAAAATCCTTTAATGAAAATCAGGGTTTTGGTAATCTTCCCTCATCTTTACCATAGAGAAGATAATGAACTAGTGGATTTGTCCCGGCCTTAAAAACATCAGGATATGTATTTAAATAAAACATACTCGAGAATCTTCGGCTTGGGTCCCGACCTTCAAAACCACCGTGTAATAAGAAATGTTCAATGGGATCAATTTTTGCCGCTGCTACGTCTGGATTATTAGATAAATACCAGTCCTTATCGAAGAAATCAGAATTTTTCACTAAGTTAATATCTCTCATCAAGTATTTTTGGGATCGAATTTTCCTTAATATCTTTGTTAATGGATTAGGTTTTGTCAAAGGCGTGAGTGGTGTCGCAACGATCTCAGAAGTTTCCCCACTTGCTTCCTTAATCTGTTCTAAAAGGGGGGTGATTCCAAAAGTGTCATGTTCTCCAACTAGTCTAATGAAGTCTAAATAAGTGAAACCAAATTTGGTTTGGATGCGTTCCGCGTTGTCAGGATCTTTTAACTGTTCGAAAAGAACATCCAACCCCCAAAGAATTTTATATACAAAACCAGCATCTATTGCGATCCTGCCTAAAATAAATGGAGTATACTGAGAGTCAAAATTTCCATAAATTTGACTCTCAGGAAAAATTTTCGCAATTTCTTCTGGATCCGTGATAGAAAGATAATGGTCCAGGATCTTCCTGTGTTCGTACCAGACTCTGATATTGTTCTGTAAGTTATTCCCACTAGCATTATTTTCATTTACAAAATGCCGTAAGTTTACCAACTTTTGATCTAGTATATGGATATCATAATGCAAACAAACTCTCACCCATAAGTCAAGGTCAGGTAAATTAGCTAACCGCGGGTCGAACAAACCAACGACTTGATATACTTCCCGTCTGATTAAGCTTGAGGGATGACAGAGACAATTGCCTTGGAAGAAAAAGAGATGCAGCCATTCATATCTAGAGCGATTCTCAGCGTTATTGAAAATATCCTTATAATAAAAATCCGGCTCTGTGATTAATTCACTATTTTCATCAATCCAGTTGATTTTTGTAAAAACAGCATAGATTTCCGGATGGTTTTGAAGATAATCAACCTGGATCTCAAGTTTTTCAGGTAACCAGGCATCATCCGAACTTAACATGGCTATGTATTCACCCCGTGCATGCCGAAGACAATTATTGGCGGCAATGCTGGCGCCTTCATTTTTAGCATGTTCGAACAGTCTAATGCGTGGGTCGCTAAATTGTTTTATTTTTTCGACCGTTCCATCTGTGGAACCATCGTCTGTAATCACAATCTCAAAATCTTGGAAAGTTTGATCGAGTACACTTTGGATGCATTCTTCAATAAAGGCTTCATGATTATATGAAGGGATAATAACACTTACCAATGGCTTTGAAATTGTTTCTTGCATAGACCATTAACCCCTATAAACATATTATTTTTCAATATTGACTGGATATTTTGCAGGCATACGGCCTTCAAATCGTCCAAACTTAATAAAGTGAACAAGTGGATTTATGCTAGCATTTTTAACATCCGGATAGGTTTCAAGATACCAACGGCTGTCAAAATAAGGGCTGGGATTTCTTCCTTCGTATGCACCGTAGCGGAGATAATGTACATAAGGATTGATCCTAGCCTCCGCTACATCTTGATAATTTCTCAAATACCATTTCTCGTCAAAAAATCCTGAATATCGAATTATCTTTACATCTTTATTTGTAAATAATAATATTAATGCTTTCTTAAATAATGATTTAAATTTACGATTAGCATTCAATGCAGTTTTTGCTGAAACTTCAGATGATTCACTGTTGTCAATCTCGGTATTCAATGAATTTTTTACTTGAGTTTGAGTTGAATCACTGCTGTTTATCTCTTCTCGCAAGAGTTGCACTCTGGGTAATAATTGGGCTTCATATCCATAGAGTTTAATTATCTTTTCTCTTCCATTAATGGCTATTTCTCGTAATTTCTGAGGGTTTTGGTAATAAGTTTCAATCATTTCGGTGATTTTATCAGCATTATGCGGAACGATTACGATCTCTTTTCCATCCTCAAAGTATTGATTATTTAAGTGAAGTTCATCAGTGCAAAAAATAGCCGTATTTCGCAACCCCGCATCGATGCATGAAGCCGTTGGAAAACCATCAAAGGTTCCTTTGTATTCAATGCCATTTATATTAGGAGCTAAGATAATATCCATGTTTTCATAAAATTTATCGAACCAGTCTTCATTTTGTACTCCATAAAATGATATCCGATCCTTAATTTCAGTAACATCATAAATTGTTTCGTCATAATCTCCAACTACATGAAAATGAATATTGGGATGCAAACGGCTGAGTTTATGGGCTACTTCAATAAAGACATCATATCCTTTCTGTAATCCTTTTTCACTATAACGGTGAGCAACAAAACAAATATCCAGATTGTCTTTATCAAGGCCAAAATAATGTTTTTCAAAATTTTCATTTGTAAAATGACTTTGAGGAACAACACATCCAAAAATAAATTCTATTTTTTCCGGAGAACAAAAATTATGGTTAATTAAATAATCAGAAGTGATCTGCTGGGTGACGATCACCTTCTTAAAATAAGGCGATGACATTACCCTTTTTAACTTACTATCCGAGGTGGGGTCGTCAAGTTGAAAACCACCACCCGGATATAGAGTAAAGACAAATGGCGCCCTCAATCTTTCTATGTGGTCAATGAACCGATAAGCATTATCGAGAAAAACGAGGTATATTACCTTTGCCTTGTAGTTCATTTCGGGATAATAAGTGACAATTTTGTCTGAATAATCAGGAAATTTCTGTTTGAATGCCGTTATCCATTGTCTGAATGGAAGGATTTTATCATGATGAAACCTTCCATCGCCCGTGGTAGCAACAGTACTTGAGGGAAATTCTGTTAGATATGTGAGGAATTCCTGCCAACGGAAGCCAGAAATGGGGTCAGGAAAAAAGTCATCCACAATGAGCAGATCAATTTTCACTTCAATAAAACCAGGTAATTCCTGCTTTTGTTGTATTGATCTAAATTCTTGATCATATTCAAAATTTAGTAATTTATTATACGTGCTAATCATTTTATGTAGGTTAGCATTAATATTAGCCGCCGACTTACCAGACCAAATACCGCCTAAATGTTTTCGATACACGGACATTTCTATCGGAACATGTCCAATCTGCCCAAATTGAGAATAGAAAATATTAAACATCCATTCACCAAAATTAACATCAAATAATTGTGGGGGAAGTTTATTAACGTACTTGGAATTATAGAGAGTTACTGCAAAATTTCCAATGAAGTTATTAAGAATTAATTCTTTTGTTGAGAGCATTTCCCTAGTATTTAATTTAATTTGTTCTTCAAATAGGTCGAACCTATCTTCTGCTTGCCAATAAATTAACATGTCATGGAAACAAAATGAATAAAAAGGATGGGATCTCATAAATTCGATTAGCATCTGAATTTTATTTACCGATAACCAGTAATCATCGCCTTCGCAAAACGCGAAATAATCTCCCGTGCAGGCATTCAATGCTCGTTGAAAATTGTTCCCAATGCCGATATTGTGATCCGAGCTCAATATTTTTATCTGGAACTTTGGATTGTTCTCAATGTACTTTAAATAACTCTTGGTAATGCTAAGCGTTCTATCCGTTGAATAATCGTCAGCGACGATGAGTTCCATCACAAAATTTCCTTGCTGCGCCAAAATGCTCTCTATGGCTTCGGAAATATACGCCTCTTGGTTATAAGAAACGAGCAAGACACTGACCTTTGGTAAAGTTATTAATTGATTTTCTTCTTGAATATTTACAGGAGACGATTCATTGGAAATATTCTTAATTAAATTAAAAACAATTTCCAACCGTTTTTGTCCAACAAAATTTTTAATCTCATTCGATTCAATAGTGGGCATTTTTTGTAATATTGCAAAATCATTCTCAATAAATATTATTTTAGTTTTATAAATTATTACTTTATTAAGCGCAGTTTTAACAGAATCCCAGTCGGTATCATCGAGTATAATAAAGCCGCCATCATTAACCAATGGTAGATATAAGTCCAAATCTTCCAAAACATGAACAGTATCATGGTTTCCATCAATGTGAAGCATATCAATTTTGATGTGATTTCTTTTAAAATAATCAATAGCTTCAGATGACTTTAATCGAATTATTTCTGAGCAGCTAATAAAACTTGAATTGCTTCGAAATTCAAGAACCTCTGAATATATCTGGGAAAAATCAGTTTTATTAATAAACTCCTCAACCAAGGCCCTTTTATCCTCTTTGACCTCATATTCAATTGCATCCACGTTGTTGTAAGGATCGATGCCATAAGCAGTTCCACTACATAATTGCATAACACGAGCCATAGGGAAAAAACTTCTACCCCGATAGACCCCAATTTCTACGTAGTTTTTTAAGTTATTTTGTAGAGCGATATATCCCATCAGAGTAGTTTTAGATATCGAACTTCCACCTCCAATGTCGGATGGGATAAGATCCACAATTTTCTTTAATTCATCATATAGGTCAATCGTTCTCATAAAAATCCAACCTCAATTTATTATTCACCCAGGATTACTTGACAGATCTCATAGATCATATTTTCTGAAATCCCTCCCCAAATTGGCAAACATAAAACTCGATCCGCAATATACCTTGCATTTGGCGTATCTCCTCGATATCTTCCACGATAACAAGTAAAATCAGTAATAAGTGGATAAAAGTATTTCCTTGGGAAAATGTTATGTTTTTGTAGTTTCACTGCCAGTTCATCTCTGGTCATTCCATATTCTTCAGTTACCACAATGGGAAAATAAGCGTAATTTTGCTTTATTTTTTCACTATTAGGTAGCAACTTTATTCCGGGGATTTTACTTAAATAATGCCGATACAATTCTACTTTTTTCTTACGGTTATTTATTTCCTGTTCAACGTATTTCAGATTAAGCAGACCCATGAGAGCCTGAAATTCATTCATCTTGGCATTTGTGCCGGGTAACAAAATTTCTTCGGCATTAGCAATCCCAAAGTTTTGCCTCAAGTAAATTTCTCGAGCAAGTTCTGCGTTGGAGAAAGCCAAGCCTCCGCCTTCGATGGTATTATAGACTTTTGTGGCGTGGAACGAAAACATGGATATATCTCCATAAGTTCCAATGCCTTGATCTCCAATTTTCACCCCAAATGCATGGGCAGCATCATAAATAACTTTTAGATGATGGCGCTTAGCAATCGCATCGATAACCTCTACATTACAAGGTGTGCCATAGACATGTACAGGAATAATTGCTGAGGTTTTTTCTGTGATCAAATCTTCGATTTTGGTTTCATCTATATTGTAATTGTCCATGCGAATATCACAAAAAACAGGTTCCAAGCCTGAACGGACAATGGCATGCGTTGTTGAGGCAAATGTAAATGGTGTGGTAATGACTTCACCACTCAACTGAAGTGTAGAAATCGCGATCTCTAATGCTTGATGTCCATTGACTATAAGTGATAAGTTCTCTACACCAAGGTATTTTTTTAGCCCTTCAAGTAATTCATTATAAATAGGACCGAAGTTGGTGAGCAATTTTGAATCCCAAATCCTCTTCAAACCCTCTGTAAATTCTTCAAAAGGGGGGAGAAAAGGTTTGGTGACATAAATTGGTTCATTATTTTTCATTTGCACATCCATATTTTCTTGAAATTTATCATATCTGTTCTCCCTCAATCATTATGATTTGAC
>JAKPZU010000001.1 GCA_029559915.1 Bacillota bacterium | reverse complement strand
CTGTAGATAAAACCTAATGTGTATGAAATTTAAATTACTTATTACCTTTTTTCTTCTTATCTCACTCATGGCGTTTTCTCAACAAACAGAGAAGGAAAAACAAATTAAAACCGGTTGGAATTTTGGACTTTTGCCTGCAGTAAGTTACAATACCGACCTTGGTTTTCAGTATGGTGGATTAGTTAATTTCTTTAACTACGGAGATGGATCAAGTTATCCCGATTATCTTCATAATATCTATCTTGAAATATCTCGCTACACCAAAGGAAGTGCAATTTATCGTTTGGCCTACGACTCAGAATACCTTATAAAAGGCATACGGATTACTTCCGATTTAGCTTATTTACCCGACGAGGCGTTTGATTTTTATGGATTTAATGGGTATCAATCGTTTTTTAATTCGTCGTGGCAAACCGATTCTGATGCTGCCTACAAATCAAGGATGTTTTACAAATACAAAAATCAGGCATTCCGTTTCAAAACCGATTTTCAGATTCCGCTTAGAGACAAACGTTTTCTTGTGCTCTTTGGGTTCAATCTTCAATCGTACAAAATATCAACAGTAGATGTCGATAAGATGAATAAAGGGAAAGAAGACAATCTGTTGCCCAAGGTTGCCACACTTTACGATAAATATATTGACTGGGGAATTTTATCAAGTGAAGAAAAAAATGGTGGTTTTGTTCCTTTATTAAAAGCAGGACTTGTTTTCGACACCCGTGATAATGAACCTAATCCGATGCACGGGATGTGGACCGAAGCATTTCTTTTTGGAGCTCCTTTTGGCGCAGAATCTAGCTTTCTTAAATTGAATATTACTCACCGACAATATTTTACAATTATTAAACGCGATTTGTCGTTTGCCTATCAGTTAGGATATCAGGGAACATTGGCTGGTGAAGTGCCTTTCTATTATCAAACCCAAATAGAAACCTCGCAAATGAAAGATCAAATAGGTCTGGGTGGAAGCAAAACCCTTCGTGGAGTGAGTCGTAACCGGGTAGTGAGTGATGGGTTTGTGTATGGTAATCTCGAACTTCGATGGAAACCAGTACATTTCAGGTTCATTAACCAAAACTTTTATATTGGGTTGAACGCATTCCTCGACGGAGGTCAGTCAATTCAGAAAATTGATATCCAAGATAAAATTAAGATTATCGACTTTGGGCAGGAAACTGAAGCTGACTATTTCAACCTTTCGGGAAATGAAAAACTGCACCTTAGTTATGGGGCGGGTTTACGAATTGTTATGAACGAGAATTTTGTAATCTCGTGCGATTATGGCCGTGCTATTGATCCGCAAGACGGGAAATCGGGGTTATATATCGGGTTGAATTATTTGTTTTAATAACAACATATTACCAGCAAAAAAACCTTTGTCATTGATTGGCAAAGGTTTTTTTTGCGTCCTTGATAATTCAATATGTAATTTCAGCTATTTTTAACACAGTAAACACAACATTCACCATGGAAAATAATACAGTACAACAGCAAATTGAAGAGCTACGCAGCAAGCTTCATCATTATAACTATCTCTACTATGTTCAATCTAAACCTGAAATATCAGATTTCGAATTTGATAGTTTAATGAAACAACTCGAAGCGCTGGAAAAAGAAAACCCAGAATTCGATGATCCAAATTCACCAACACATCGGGTAGGTAGTGACATTA
>JAKPZU010000250.1 GCA_029559915.1 Bacillota bacterium | reverse complement strand
TATATAAAAGAATAATAACCATTATAAATTTCGAATAGCAATCATCAAGAAAGAAGGTTTTCGATGAAAGGTCATGAACAATTTTTAGCAGAGTACATGAGTGGGAGTGATAAGCAATTCATTATCCCCGTTTACCAGCGTAATTATGATTGGAAGATTGAACACTGCAAACAATTATTTGACGATTTAGTTTTTGTTCAAAAAAGTGGAAGAAAAACGCATTTCTTTGGAAGCATTGTATCAGGGCAAAATACTGAAAGCCTTCAATCCCAATACTTAATCATTGACGGTCAACAAAGACTTACTACTGTTTCACTTTTACTTTTAGCCCTTCATAACTTGCTCGAAGAAGGAAAAATAACTGCGAACGAGTCAAGTCTTTCGGAAAGAATTTTTGAGCACTATTTAATTAATAAATTCAACAAGGGTTCAGCCCGAATAAGACTAAAACCAATAAAAAAGGACTCAGACGCATTCGAACGTTTAATAGACAAAAACAAAGATTACATCCAGGCATCAAACATAACTATTAACTACAACTATTTTTACAATCGAATCCAAAAGGGAGAGTTGTCTCCTGATGACTTATTTAAAGCTTTTCAAAAGCTCCAAATCATAAACATTTACTTACATGAAGGTGACAACCCACAATTGATTTTTGAAAGCCTCAACTCTACAGGGCTTGACCTTAGTGAAGGCGATAAAATTAGGAATTACATCTTAATGGGAATCACAGATCCAAAGGAACAAGAAGCTTATTATCATAAATACTGGCACGAAATTGAACTAGCCACTAATTATGAGGTCAGCTCATTTGTTAGAGACTACCTAAGCATCAAGCTTCAGTCTATCCCAACATATTCTAAGGTTTACCAGGTATTCAAAAGGTATTCACAAACAATACCTTTTCCTGATAAGGAAACACTTCTTCAAGACATGCTAGCCTATGCAAAACGATATGAGATTCTCCTTAAAGCAAACTCAACAAATGATGATTTAAATAGCATTATCTTTAGGTTAAATGTCCTTGAAGCTACAGTAACCAGACCTTTTCTCATGGAAGTTTTGAGACTTGCAGAAAATTCTGAAC
This sequence comes from Bacillota bacterium, assembly GCA_029559915.1. Lineage (GTDB taxonomy): Bacteria > Bacillota_I > Bacilli_A > Izemoplasmatales > Hujiaoplasmataceae > UBA2289. Next base: position 2,166 of record JAKPZU010000250.1, on the reverse strand, counting down.
CAAACCAAGATTATTTGGATGAGAATGAATTGGTCCAAATCTTCGGATTTATTGAGTCCTATATTTTCAGACGTACCATTTGTAATATTCCGACAAATGCTCTGAATAAAATATTTGTTTCCTTGCATCCAGAAATCATCAGTATCGACAAGAACGCAGATAACTACCTTGAAAAATTCAAATATGCGTTAGCCAACAAAGCCCGTAGTGGGATTTTCCCACCAGACGAAATGTTTATTTCTGCCTTTACAACGAGAGACATATTCTTTCTTAGAGGCAAAAACCAATCCTATATTATGGAACGATTTGAGAATTTTGGCACACGAGAAACCAAAGACATTTGGGAAAGAATCGAAAAGAAAGTCTATTCCATTGAACACATTATGCCTCAGACCTTAAATGATGAGTGGAAAAAAGAGTTGGGTCAGAATTATCAAGAAATTCACGAAGAATGGTTACATCGCATGGCTAACCTGACATTAACCGCTTACAACTCTAGATACAGCAACCATTCTTTCCATAGAAAGAAAACAATGGAAAACGGGTTTGCCCAGAGTGGACTAAGAATTAATCTTGATGTAGCCAAGTATGAAAAGTGGACTTTAGATGAGATCTTGGACCGTAACAAGAAACTCATGGGAAAAGCTATCCAGATTTGGCCAATGGTACAAACAACTTATGAGATGCCCGAAAAGGTTGCGGAAAGTGTCAGCCTGGCAGATAATATCGATTTAACCGGGAAGAAATTAATCAAATATTCTTTTAGGGGTGAAGAATTTTTTGCCAACACATGGAAAAAAATGTACGTTGATGTTCTAAACACGCTCCACGGAGAAAACCCACACGTGTTATACCAAATCAGTGCATCAGAAAATCAACATGAAATGAGTGTCTATGTTTCAGATTCTTCGCAGAATTTCTCATACTCCGTGAAGATTGCTAACGATTTATACTTGAATGACAACTTTGATACAAGCACAAGAATTTACGCTTTGCAAAAATTCCTTCCGATGTACGGAATTGACCTAGAAGAACTAGTTTTTTATTTGAAAGAAGATAGTGAAAATGACCTTGACTATACGAGTAGTCTTGCAAGTCTCCGTAAATCTTTTTGGGAGTATGCCCTTCCCAAATTAAGAGATGAAACAAACATGTTCCTAAAAAGAAACCCTACCACTAGTCACTACCTTGGCACACCAATGGGTAATCCTGGGACACGAATTTATGTAAGTAGCACTCTGGAAAACACCAAAATAGGATTCTGCATAGAAAGAAAAATGACAGAACAGAACAAAGCACTTTACGATTTTCTATTTAATCACAAGGAAGAAATTGAAGCCAAAGCAGGTCAAAAATTTAATTGGGAACGTATGTCAGAATATCGAGTTTCATGCGTTGAATCAATCCCATTGCCAGTCAATAATTTAGACAAACAAAACTGGGATACCATCATTGATTACTTTGTATTATATGTTAACCTAATGCGAGAAATCTTCAATCCCTATATTGAATCGTTTGACCTGAAAACAAAATAAAGCACCTTGCCCTATACATCTCTTTAAAAGGCAACCAGCTCAAAGTTAACAACTTTGGCTGGTTTTTAATTTTGTCATCTAGTCTTCTTAGCTGGGTTCATTAGTTTTTTGGGACTGATTACCATCTTCAACCAATTTAATCTCAATCTTCTCTTCCATACGCATCGTGCCGCGCAGGAAAGCGCCGTCTTCGCTGCTGAACGAGGTCGTCACCACATCGCCCCACACGCGTCCGGTCGCACGGATTTCCAGCTTTTGGCAAACCACATTGCCCTGCACCAAACCAGCCACAATCAAGGTTTCAGCCTTCAGCGTCTCGCAGTTCACTTTGCCGGTCTCGCCAATCACCACCGTGCCCCGCACCACAATCTCGCCGGTCACACTGCCTTCAACGCGCACACCACCCTCGCCGCTCAAATCGCCATGCCAGCTCATGCCGTTGGCAATAACCGTGCCAATCTGATTTTGCGCCTTTACAACCGGGGTAAAACTTTGGGTTTCTCTTTTTCGTCTAAACATCGTAAAGCAATTATAACCTTATTAAGTCTGAATAAGCTGATGAGTCTATATACCAGCGCCAGGGTACTGAAAGCCAGGGTTCAGTGGCATAGCCAATGCCAATCCGGGCACT
>JAKPZU010000239.1 GCA_029559915.1 Bacillota bacterium | reverse complement strand
CAATCATCCTGTTCGTTTGGTAGAAATGGTGGTTGATAAATTAGACCTTACCAGTATTATTAAAACTTATAAAGGAGGAGGCACATCTTCATTTCATCCAAGAATGATGGTTAAGATATTGTTTTACGGCTATCTATCCAATACCTATTCCTTTCGTAAGATAGCCAAGGCACTCAACGAGAATATTCATTTTATGTATTTGGCAGGCAATGCAACACCGGACTTTAGAACCATTAACGATTTTAGAGGTAAACGCCTGAAAGGCAAGATACAGCAATTATTTGCCGAAGTAGTGAAGATGTTGGTAGAAATGGGTTATGTGAGTTTAGATGTACAATATATTGATGGGACAAAAATAGAATCCGCTTCCAACCGCTACACCTTTGTTTGGAGAGGCTCTGTGGAAAAGAATAAAGAAAAATTAGAGCAAAAAATAAAGAAAGTTTTGTCCGATATTGACCAATCCATTCAGTCGGACAATCAAATTCCCAATCAAGAAGAGCTTCCTCAAAGCATAAACAGCGATGAACTTAAAAGCAAGTTGGCAGCAATAAACAAAAGACTAAAAGAGCCTACCAAACAACAAAGTAAAGAATTAGACAAACTTCAAAAAGAACATTTACCCCGATTAGAAAAATATGAGCGACAATTAGAAATATTGGGAGACAGAAATTCTTATAGCAAAACAGACGGTGATGCTACCTTTATGAGGATGAAAGAAGACCATATGAAAAACGGACAGTTAAAGCCGGCTTACAATGCTCAAATATCAACAGAGAACCAATTTATAACCCACACCAGTATTCACCAAAAACCCGGAGACAATACCACATTAGGAACTCACCTTAATGGTTTTGAGCAAGCACACGGCAAACAAAGTCAAGAGGTATGTGCCGATGCAGGATATGGCAGTGAAGAGAATTATGAAATGATGGAGGCTAAAGGGATAGAGGCTTATGTGAAGTACAATTATTTTCATAAAGATCAAAAAAGGAAGATGAAAAATAATCCCTTTTTAGTTCAAAATTTATTCTACAGCAAAGAGCAAGACTTTTATGTATGCCCTATGGGACAAAGAATGGAGAAAATAGGACAGGGAACAAGAAAGTCAGGAAAGGATTACCAGTCAAGCGTTTCATACTATCAAGCAAAGAATTGCAATGGTTGTCCCTTGCTGGGAATGTGTCATAATGCCAAAGGAAACAGAAGAATAGAAGTGAATCATCGATTAAATGACCTCAAACAAAAAGCAAAAACACTGCTTACAAGTGAAAAAGGAGTAGCACATCGAAAAAAACGACCCATAGAAGTTGAAGCAGTCTTTGGGCAGTTAAAAAGCAACAATAAGTTTAGCAGGTTTACACTAAGGGGTCTAGCAAAAGTAGAATTAGAATTTTTACTGATGGCCATTGGTCATAACTTAAGAAAATGGGCAGAAAAAATAGCCCAAACCATGTCTAATACTCTGCCTGATCCTTCCTCTCCAATTAATTTAGGCTCATTTTTAGGCTATTATTTTCAAAATTTGAAAAATATCATTTTCAAAAACAAAAATTTCCATTTCAACCCCTCCGCTCAGAAATTAATTGCATAAAAAAGGCCATCCTTTTGGGACAGCCTCTTTCCGTATAAATATAATCATTTCCCCCAAATTTCCGTAATCAACCGCCAAGGCACATCTTTTTAAGCCATCTACGGTCATACCTAATCAGTAATATATGCACTATCAAGAACTCCGAAGAGGTGGCGGATCGTTAAAAGATATTAGGATCAACCTCCATGAATAGCCGGTGGAAACGCCGCACCCTTTAAACCGGATACATGAACTGCTCCCCGGATATATCCGAAAAAATGAGGTGTAGTTGCCTGGTCGGTTACATCTTCATCCCAAAATCAATTGTATCAAATGGTTATATTTGTTCTTTAATTACCGGGATAATACTTAATAGATGCAGAGATGAAGCTGCGATTACTTTTAATCTTCCTTACTGTTTCAATCTGTTCTAATGCACAGACTTTTCAGGAAGGCACAAATCTTCAGGCGGAGTACAGTAAAATTAGTCAGCCATATTTCTTTGAAGCACCCTGTTATACAAGTTGGATTGAGGGTGCCAATTTACTTTTGATTGGTGACCGACCTGACCAAAACGACTGTGACTTTGTATTTCTTGCCCTGCATGATACGACCTTAATCGGAGTGTACAAGACACAAGAACCACATTATTTTATTTTTGATACTGAAGGAAACTCCATCCTCGGTAAACCTACTGCATACTTTCAACTTCCTTTATGGACTTTAATGAAGAGTATACATATAGATTCTTCTGATATGAAGGTTTTGAAAGTCCTGGATAAATTCTACGAAATGACCTTACAAGACAATTATCTTGATCTCAACGCTGCCACTTTAAAAGAATTTAATAAGTATCAAACGAATACCTCTTTGGCCAACAGGCACATCGTTTTACTCTTTTACAATTATCTGTCCTTCATTGGACAGGCTGCTGAAGGAGGGGAGCAACCTCCACCGGATATTTGTCTTCAACTTATAAAATCCTTGTCGGATGCGTGTTTTTCACTGTACAAAAAAATTCCGGTAATTGTACGCGTATATAGGGTTGAAGCCCTGATAAATGCAGGTATGATAGACGAAGCAAGAGAATATATTAAAAATTCTTTGTGTTTTTATCCCGGGTCTATTCCTTTAATGGTTTACAATTATAAGCTGGAGTCGGATAATGATATGAAGAAAAGACAGTTAGTCCTTTTGAAAAAGAAGTATGGTTCGCATTGGATGGTAAAGGACTTATAGAATTCTTATGCTTATGAAATGGTAAAAGTTTTTTTGCTGTGATTATGTCATTATAGTATGACATTGGGTAAGAGGTTGTTGTTCGGTCATTTACGGCAATCAGGATTGATCTCAAAGGAGAATACCTCCGCGGAGGGAATATGAAAAAATAAATTCTTAGTGGGCTATGAAGGCTTCATGTTGTTACTCATTCTTTTATTGAATTTCCAAATAGTTCGTGATATAGGCTCACTTGTGACCGGAATTGATGGCCCAATTTGTCCGGAATATTTAACATATATTTTATTTTAACTTTCCGAAGTATTGTTAACTATTTATTGAATCATTATCTTTTTTCTGCAAGTTCCAATTTCTGTCTTAATCAATAAGACATACACTCCGGGATTTATTTTACCACGTCCCTGTAAGTTCAGCATAAAATGGGTTTGGTTAATGTTTTTAGCTGCAAATAAACTTTGACCTGCACTATTAAATAGTGAAATTTCTTTCAACGATTGCGGGGATTTTATTGATAAAAAATCTGAAGCGGGATTAGGAGAAATCTCTACCATTGGTTGTCTCAATAATTCTTTATCCGAATTCGTTGTCTTGTCTTCAATAACTAAGATATTGGGTCCTAAAGACCCGATTAAATATAATAAATTATCACTTCCAACAGCCAGACCCGAACATTGATGAGGTAAATTTTTATCGTCTAGTTTCTTGCAAGTTCCATTGTCACAGCGATACAGGTAGTTATCAAAAGCCTGTTCTTCACCAAAAAACCACAAAACATTATTACGGTCAAAAACCGCGTAATAAACATCTCTATTTTTGGTATCTCCGTAAATCTCTAATTTGTCATCTTTAAACTTAAATAGTCCCTTAGTTGTGGCAATATAGACCAGGCCATCATTATCGATGGCAAAACTATAGATGCGTTCACCAAAACCAATATTGGAAGTAAAGCCTAAATCTACCCAATTATTTGACTCAAAAGTCTGTAAAGTTCCGTAACCTCCCACAAACAACTTACCCGAAGGTGTCGCTAACAGATCGTTTATTTGATCTGACAAAATACCCGAATTGGACATACTGTAATTTGTCCACTGCCCGGCACTATATTTATAAAGGCCCTTATCATTGGACCCGAACCATACGTTTCCATTTATATCTCCTGAAACACAATTCCATTTGTTGGTTTCAGGAACATTGGTAAGAGAGACTTCTTCCCATTTTGTGCCATTAAAATGAAAAATACCATTCCCATATGAAATAATCCAAACATCATCATCTGCAGCAACAAATAATGCTTTTGCCTCGGCACCAGTTCCCGGATAGTCACTAATATGCTCCCAGGTCGTAGAGGAACTTAATTTCCTGAATACATTCCCTTCATTAGAACACACCCATAATGTTCCTTCGGGACTCGCTTTTATGTCATAAAAGAAATTAAAATTGTCAAAGCCGACTTTAACAAGAGTAAACACGGGATCCTGTGAGAAAACGGGACTATTTAAAACGAAAACAAAGAGAATAAGAAATACCTTTTTCATAATTAATTGATTTTTAGTTATTGTATAATGAGAGACTCAAATATATCAATAATAATTTGAATTTTATAATTCATCATGCATTATTCCTTTCATAAAACTGCAAAATCTGCTTACCGGGGATTGTAAGATAAGACAGAGGATGATTTGCCCGTTATTTTAGAACGGATGTTATCAACTAGCCATGCATACCCGGTGGAAACGCCTCATCCTATCAGCCGGATACACAAGTTGATCCCGGGATGTACACCCCAAAATGACGTGTTATTGCCCGATCGGTTACCAAGCTATGGATTATTAGCAATTTATAATTTTCACAAATTACTAAATGCCGAAGTCAGGAGAATATTCCTTTCTTTGTACTGTTGGACGCCAATGGCTTGTATTATATTCTGCCAATGACTTGTCTGCCATCTTAAAAGATTACAGCATGACAACCGACTTTACGGATGAATATCATCCGTCGATTTGGCGATAGACAGAGGGTTTCTGACTCCTTAAAATCTAAAGAATACACCGCCTGAGTAAAACATCATACTATCCTTACGGTCGGTATCGATCTGATAAGTAACATCCAGCTTGACACCGGATTTCTTGAATAGATCGAAT
>JAKPZU010000230.1 GCA_029559915.1 Bacillota bacterium | reverse complement strand
TTAGTTACACGCTTTCGAAAACCGATAGGGAGTTTGCATCGATAAATGCTGGTAAGCCATTTCCCTTTGATTACGACCGGCGGCACAATTTTGCCGTTGCTGGTGTTTATCAATTGAAAAAGAATGTGCAACTGTCGGCAGCATGGGTTTACATGTCGGGCTTTCACATTACCTTGCCAACCCAGTCAATTCCAGTTCTTACCGATTTGACGGGTAAAAACCTTGAGATCATCGATTATGTTGATGAAAGGAACAACTTTCAAACACCGGCATATCATCGGCTCGATGTAAGCATCGCGTTCGATAAACCAAAAAAGAAAGGAATCCGTACATGGAGAGTGGGGGTTTACAACGCCTATAACCGGCAAAACCCCTTCTATGTTTCAATTGTAAATGGTGATTACAACGAAGAAACAGGCCGTACTGGCAATGCATATGTTCAGCAAGAAAGTCTTTTCCCGATTATTCCATCCATATCGTACGCCTTTAAATTTTATTGATGATGAAACGAACATGCTTACTCTGTGAATTGCACAGAGCCAATATTGAAATGTGTTAATCGAAATTAGATCAACAACTTAAAGAAATTTGCAAATGAATGTAGTTGTCAAAATTATAGTAATCTTTTCGTTTTTGAGTCTTTGGGCTTGTCAATCAAAAATACTTGATGTTGAAATAGAAGAGCAACAACCTGTTTATGTTATCGATGCAGTAATTTCAAATCGAACAAATCCGGTATTCCGCGTATTTCAAACGACCAATAAGCTGAACCAGGGCAAAAGGTTGCCTGCTATTGTGAGTGGTGAATTAAACACAATTGGACAACATTATCCGCTTCATAAAATTGATTCTGTGTCTTTCACCATACCCGATTTTGAATTTGAAAAGGGGGAGAGTTACGAACTTGTTTTTGAAAACTCCGAAGGCCAGAAAATTAACGCTGCGACTACTGTTCCTGAATCATCTTTAGAAATTGATGTACACGAAGAAGAAGGTGTTAATGACGGGTACAGGAGATTCAGAATTCGTATAAAAAAGGAAAATGAGAAATATTTCTGCCTTAAGGGGGTGGATTATGTTCCCAATTATATTCCTGATCATGAGTCGGATACCATCATCAGAAAGCTTTTCTTTAATTTAGAATCCAGTTATTCATTTGTCGAATATTTTATCGTTCAAGACAACTGGCTATTAAAACCGCAATTGAATTTTGCCGATGCTCACACCTTGCCCCGGTGCTTTTCCAACCTGTACTTTTCCGACAACTATTTTAAAAACAACGAATTTGAGATAGTCGTTGATATTTCTGATTTTTCCACTTCGTTAAAGAAGTCGATTATTATTGAGGTGTTGAATAATGATTATTGGGAATACCTTAAATCGTTGCAGATAGCACAAGAAAACGCCGGAAATGAATTTGCCACGCCAGCTCAGGTTTATACCAATGTTGAAAATGGGGCAGGTGTATTTGTGGGTAAATGGCAATATGTTAACGATATACTATGGGAATGAGTTAATTGAACGTGGAAATATTAAAGAATGTTTCCAGCAATATCACAACACTGTAATTCTCCGTTCTTTCCCTTTTTTGTCACCAAAAAACAGTCATTCGTCAAAAAAATGAATAAATAAATGGGGGGGGTAGATCATATTATTTTTTTATTTATACTTGCAATAATAACTATTAACCTTAACACCCACTTTGGGAAAACAACATGCAAAAACCTCAAATGAAAAGCCCCGCGCCGGGCAACAAAATACTACGTAACATAATTGACAAGGAAGGAGGAATTGCCGGGCACTGATCTCTTTCTAACATTTCGGAGGCTGCAAGGCAGTTGTTCGGGAAAGTGGCTATACCCAAAATGCTGAACAAAAAAAGCAACCTCACCACCTCATACGGATTTTGAAGACAGTACGTTGTGATGAGGTTTAATTAAACTAATGTTTAACGAAACAAAATTAAGAAAATGAAAAGAAAAATGTTCATTTATCCAGTCATCTTTTTGCTGGTTACGACCTTGTTTTCATGTAATGATACACCAGAAGATATTCCTAATGAGAATAATTCTGAAATTGAGTATAAAGAACTAACACCTGAAGAAGCAAAGCTTAAAACAGAATTGGCTGAAGCAGCAAAGATTATCGCAGAAATAGCATCAGACAAAGAAGTTTTGGATGAAATTGTTGGAACGATTAAGGTTCAGCCCCGTGTAATGGAAGATCGTGTAAAATTTGCGGAACTGATGAATTCAACTCAAAAATTGAAATCAGCGAGTGTTAATTTTAAGCAAGGAAAATTTGCAAAAGCATTTAATAGCAAATTATCAAAAGGTGAATTTAAGTCTACAAGTACACTTATCGATAATTTAGAAGCTAACGGTGTTGAGGTGTATATTCCATATCCTATTGAAGATTATCCTGAGGGAACAGAAATTGTTGTAACATCAACACCCCTTGATAATGAATTTGAGAACATAGGTTATTATTTAGGAAATATTGATAAGACAGTCATAGCAAATCAAGAGCTTACAGATGTTTTACCAGTAATAATTGTTACTCCATCAGTTGTAGGCGAAGATGAGATCTTAAAATCTTTGTCTTTAGATTGTCAGGAGAATAATTATAAAAGCGCAACAAGCATTGATCCAATTTCAGTATGGGATAATACAGCTTACACATTTACCATATATATTGATTATTTATATATTTTAAACGACTATGTAGAAGGTTTGTTTCAAACAGAAGCACAGATTCATTATTGCAGTGGGGGATTGTCATTCGATAGCTCAAATTCTTCTATAAAGAACATTTCAACATCTGAGGAAAATCATTCAAGTGTAAGGTTCCCAAGGAAGTATGAAGGTTATGCAAGGGATGGTTATGTTAAGGGGATGTTTCCAATTATGCAGCGACACATATTAGATTGGCATCCAGGAATAAGTAGTATCAGTTTTGGTTTTTTTGCTGATTTACCCAAAAGAACTAATACTGAATCTACGACATTAAGTGCTGCGTTTAAAGCTGAAATGAAAGTACCATTACCTCCTCTTGATTTGCTTTTGAAACCCGAAGGAGGTATTTCGAATACAGTATCTAAGAGTATTGAAGCTGGAGATAAACTTTATGACAATAAAGTTTGGCCGCGATATAGTTACAAACAGTTATATAATGTTTCTGACACATGGAGCTCAGTTCATGGTAGCGGATGGGTTGAAGTAAGTAGTGGATTTTGGAGACCAGTTAGAAAGGCTACAAATGAATTATTTTACGTCACTCATTGTGAAGTAGGGACTAGATAGTTATTAATGTACAATAAGGATGAATAAGTGTTTAAACACATCATCCTTATTGTATTCTATTTATAGAATTTGAGTTGTCGTTTATTTAAACAAAACAAAAACAATAAGTTATGACCAATAGTATTAAGAGCACCCAGCTAATAAAATTAAGATTTTCATTTTTGAAAAAATGTGTGGTACTTTTTACCTTAATTACCATTGGGTTGAATGCTCTACCTCAGAAAAATGAAATTGTTATTTTATCTGGAATAACTACTGAGCAATTCTTTATTGATCAAAGTTCTGTTTTTCAAATCAAATATGAGCGTGATATTCTGAAGAGTATTGGAATACAGACGGGGATGAGGTATCATAGTATGATTGAACAGAACTCATGGGATAATATCTCAAAATGGGTGCAATCAGCTTATAACTCATATAAAATTGATTTGAGTTTTATGGCTAGTCCTATAGCAACTGAGCGTTTTAAATTAAAAGTTGGTGTTGGTTTCGATATCGGTTTTTCTAATTATTATTGGGCTGGAAGAGGTGTTACGCTTGAGCAAGAAGATTTTGATGAGAATAATAAGTTGTTTTATAGAGATTTCACATATTGGCGTTACGATATCGACAAAATTGTAGACACAGGAGTTCACTTCATTTTCAATGGAAACTACTATTTTAAAAATAACCTGTTTGTAACTGCACAAATACTTTATAATTATGTATTTGATGAGGAAGTTGCGAGTCAGAAGTATAGCCAAACACTATACCGCGAATCTCCGCTTTGTCTCTCTGCTGGCTTGGGATTCAAGTTTTAATTTTAAATAAAAATTATTATGAAGAATTTTCTTTTTATTGTGTTGTGTCTTTTTGTGCAACTACTTTATGCTCAAGAAGAACCTAACAGACAAAACATTCCATTTGTTAAATTGGGCTATGGCTATTTTAATGCTGATCAGATGATTGATGGGAATATCCTTTCGGGAGAGATAGGGCTTAAGTTGAAGAACAGTTATTTGGTATCTTTAAAGATGAATTTTGCCGATGCATTAAACGACATTGCAAATTATCCTGATTTTAAAGATGTAACATGGAACTTTGTGTATAGTTATAAATGGCTTTCGCTAAATTTAGGGTATGAATTTATGACCAAGAATCATCGGCATTCCATTATTCCTATGTTAGGGCCATTCTACTCCACTGAATTGAAAACTACTCCGACTTCTGATGATAACGGAATGTTTATGTTAGATAAGTATGAAAATCAGATGGTTGGTGTTGATATTTCCCTCCAATATCTCTATAATTTTAGAAATGGCATTTCTATTGGGATGAATGCATCGGGAAGTCTTGCATACCAGTATGGGCCAACTTACATAAGTGTCCTTCCAATAATTTTAATGAGGCTTAAATAAAAAGATTCTGTTTCTCTATTCCAATGGGATAATTTTTAGAAAAGTTCACTACTAAATAGCCATTCGTCAAAAAAA
>JAKPZU010000184.1 GCA_029559915.1 Bacillota bacterium | reverse complement strand
AGCGGCATATTACCACAAATTGCCAAGTGTAAATAGTTCATTTTAACTGATTTATAAACACTTTTTTCTTTGCATTCTTTTCAAAAAAAGAGTAGCATCACCCCCAATATCGGAAAAAACCAAGTTGGTATATTAATTGTTGGCATAAAAAAACGGAGACATAATGGGAACAGAAATTAAAACATGGCAAATTGTAAACAACAAACTCACTCCAGTTAACACAAGTCTAAAAAATGAAGGAAGAACTGAGCCATATGACCTTGAACCCTGGATCGCCTCACACCCATTAATCATAGGACCTGATATTGCAATAATTGGAAAGCAAGTTATGTCAAAATCGGGACCAATCGATTTACTTGGGATAGATCGAACAGGGAATTTGGTTATTATAGAAATAAAAAGAGATAAACTCCCAAGAGAAGCCTTGGCTCAAGCTATTGACTATGCTTCTGATGCTGCCGAATGGACCATAGATAAAATTGCTGAAATCTGTTTGTCATATACTACAAAAGGCCTTGTTGAATTTATTAGTGAATCATTTCCTGATATTGATGTTGAAGCAATAAACATAAATGATAGTCAAAGAATTGTTTTAATAGGCTTTTCGGTTGAATCTTCACTTGAACGAATGATTGAATGGCTATCCGATAACTTCAATGTCAATATTAATGCAGTTGTACTAAATTATATAAAAACCTTAAATGGAGATGAATTATTAGCTAGGACATCGATCATTTCAGAAGAAATTGAATTAGAACGTGTAAAAAAGAAAAAAAAGTTTGAAATACCGATGTCTGATGAACCTGGAAGTTATGACAAAGACAATCTAAAGGAACTTTTGACTGAATATTTGTCTAAAGATCAGGTGACAAGTCTTCGAATAAGAGACGTCCTTCTCCCAGTTCTTTTAAAGAAGAAGACAGTAACAAGAGAGCAATTAAAAAAAGAATTTCTTGATTTTGACAAAACAGTGGAAGCATCAAAAGTTGGGTATCACCTTACAACAATATCGACACAATTAGGCATGAAAAAAAATGATTTCTTGAGACAGATAATTTCATATGAATACCCAACCTATTCTTGGGAAAAAGATAATTTCTCTATTAGGCCAGATTATCATGACTTTATTAATTCTATTCTTGAAGAATTAAAACAAAAAGAGAATGCCAACAAAAAAATGCACCCGATCGCGTAACCGCGCCGGGTGATTTTAAACGTTAGCATAGGAGGATATTTCATGGGACAGGTAACAGTCAGAACAAAGGATGAGTTGAAGAATGCAGTTGATGCAAAAGCGGAGCACATTATTGTTAAGGGCGAACTTGCAGAAAAATTGAATACCGGGCTTAAAATAAAAAAAGCATCCAAATGGGCTATCGGTCTTCTCGCAGTATCACTAGGAGCTGCACCATTCACGGGTGGGATGAGTATGGCTGTTGCGGCACCCATTGCTGCATTAACTGGGATTGAGATCGTCGCAATAATTGCCGTTGCCGCAATCGGCATCGCCTTAATTCTGTTAATTTGTCGAGAATATAAAAAAGTTACTTTCCGTGGGAAGAAGGGAGATATGGAAGCAGAATTAGAACTCGAACGGGATGCAGCTGCATCGTAACTGAAAAATAAAAAGGAGATTGATCTTATGCATATCACAGAACTAAGGATTTGCTTCGAAGAAATTAGTGATGCTTTGGCTCTTGGCGAAAACTCCATTGTGGAAAACATCTTTAAAACGGCAAAAGAGATCGTAAAGCAAGGCGGTTCTATTATTATCGAACAACGTTATGAAAATGCCCAGTCTGACATTTTGGCGAAATATTCGACGGAAATTGAAGTAGATAATTGGAAGAACAAGCTCAATGACATTCAGGTTCTCCTAAAGAGACACAAAATAGATTAATGCTAACAACCGCATCAACTCGGACTGGCAATTCCGCTGCGCTCCATTGCCAGCCGGTTATGCGGAGCGTTGTGCAGTATATAAACAGCGTAGATAAAGTATTTGCTAATAGGTTTTTTTAAGTATATGTAATTGTAAAAAAGAAGCCGTGTGAAGAAAATGGAAGTAACTTCAA
>JAKPZU010000195.1 GCA_029559915.1 Bacillota bacterium | reverse complement strand
ATGAAGAGCCTTTACGCGCTGGTGATCGACCGTCTTGAAGACGGCGAAAAGGGCGAATTCTCTGGGATGACGAACTCACCCGGGCGCTGGCGGATTTTCAAAAGACAGCGGTCCGGCAGGCCGTGCAGATGATCCGCGATCACGGCGGCGCTTTTATCGCCGATGTCGTCGGCTTGGGAAAAAGTTTTATTGGCGCGGCCGTCTTGAAACATTTTGTGCGGACGCAGGGCGTCAAGCCGCTCATCATCTGCCCCAAGCCTCTGGAAGAAATGTGGAAGGACTATAATGATGAATATGAACTCAATGCACGCATCCTGCCGATGAGCCAGCTCAAACTTCCCGGAAAGGACGAAGCCAAAACGCTCCTTGAAGGAAAAACTTATAAAGACAGAGATTTTGTCCTCATTGATGAAAGCCATAACTTCCGCAATCATGCCTCGCAGCGCTATGATGTGCTTTCCGATTTTCTGTCCCGCGGGTTGAAAAAGGTCTGCCTGATTACCGCCACACCGAGAAACCGGAGCGCATTGGATGTCTATAACCAGATCAAGCTCTTTCATCAGGGCGACATCACTGATCTGCCCATCGATCCGCCAGATTTAAAAAAATATTTTAAACTGGTCGAAAAAAAGGAAAAACGCCTGCAGGATCTTCTGATGCACATCCTGATCCGGCGCACACGCAGGCATATCCTGCGCTGGTATGGCTACGCGGATGATACGGGTCTGTCTCTGCGCGAGTTATCGGATGTTAAGGTTCGGCCTTATATCACAGGAGAAAAAAAGGCTTATGTCATGGTGGCGGGGCACCACCAATATTTTCCAAAGCGGGAACTGGAAACGCTGCGCTACAGTATTGAACAAACATACAAGGGACTTTATGAAAGAATCCGCCGCTGCCTCGGCCGTCCCGCCGGTGAAAAAGGAAGCACCGTTCCCGGAGCGGAGCTGACCTATGCCCGTTATGGTTTGTGGAACTATGTGCTTCCGGAAAAGCAGAAAAAAGCCCCCTATAACGATTTGCATCGAGCGGGCGCAAATTTACGCGGATTGATCAGGGTTATGCTCTTCAAGCGTTTCGAATCCAGCGTTTACGCTTTCCGTAAAACGATGGAAAGGCTTGAAAATATTCATGTGGGATTTCTGGCTGCCCTGGATCAGGGCTTTGTCCCTGCCGGGGAAGATGCACAAAAACTGCTCTATGAGTCGGATAGTTATGACGATGAGGGCCTCATGGAGGCGCTTTCCGCCGTATCCGGCCGCTATCAGCTTTCCGATTTTAATGAAACGCTATTGCGGGAACATCTCGAGGCGGACTGCAAACTGATAAAGGAAATTTTACGGCTGGTCGCGCCCATTACACCGGATAAAGACGCCAAACTCCAAGGCTTGCTGACCGGTTTGAAAAAAGGCATCCCCCAACAGCGGGGGAAAGTGTTGATTTTCAGCCAGTACGCGGACACGGCCCGTTACCTTTATGAAAACATCAATCCGGGTGAGACAAGAAAAGATGTTGAATGCATCTTCGGCACGGAGAAAAGCAAGGCACGAATGGCCGAAAGGTTTTCACCGCTGGCCAACAGGTCGGATTTTGCCGGAACACCGGATGAAGTAAACATTCTGGTGGCGACGGACGTCATGTCTGAAGGTTTGAACCTTCAGGACGGTGATGTTGTTGTAAACTACGATCTGCACTGGAACCCCGTCCGGTTGATCCAGCGCTTCGGCCGTATTGACCGTATCGGCACGGAAAATGATCGCATCTGGGGTTTTAACTTCCTTCCGGAAACAGAACTGGAAAAGGGGTTGGGACTCCACGAGATTCTGCGTCGCCGGATTAGTGAAATCCATGAATCAATAGGCGAGGATGCCGCCATCCTGGACAAAGACGAGCAGATTAATGATGAAGCGATGTTTGCCATATATGAAAAAAAGAGCGCACAGTTAAGCTTGTTCGAGGAGGATGATAGCGAGCTACTGGATATCGGGGAGGCGGAAGAATGGATGCGGTCATTGCGCGCCAACGAGCCGCAGGAGTTTCAACGGATAGCCGAGCTGCGCGACGGCATTCGTTCGGCGCTTAGTGTGTCAAAAAATAGCCGTTACATATTTTGCCAGGCCGGAAAGTATCAGCAGCTTTATCTCACAGACTCGGAGGGGAATATCATTACGCGTGAAATTCCTGCGGTGTTGGGAAAAATCAAATGCTCGAAAAATTTCCCGACAGCCCATGTTCCGGAAAATCATAATCAATCCGTTATGCGGATACTGAATGATTTTACCACCGAAGTGAAGCACAGAAAATCCTTGCAGCAGCATGGGTTGTCACTATCGGCAAGTCAATCATATGTATTGCGGGAAATGAGAGCACATTACAGCAGACTTGAAGATAAGGATGTTGATCTTAAGGCTCAAATTACCCGGTTGGAAGAAGCCTTTAAACAACCGGTTACCGCGGCAATAAGGCGGCAGCTCAATAGCCTGAGACGCAGTGGCGTTGTTGGTGATCCACTGATTAAGTCCTTATCAGACATCTACCGCGATCACGGTCTGCATGAACAGGAATATGCCGACCGCAGGAAGCATGAGCAGGAAAGTGAAGAAGTGCCGCATATTGTATGCAGCGAGGCGCTGGTATAAGTAATATTGGGAAAAGGATTTTTACCCTAACAACAGTTTATTGAAGAGGAGGTTATAATATGTCGCGTACTATTAATGGAAATGAAAGATGCTGTGGGACATGTGAATATTGGAGTGGGCCCAGAAGGTTGAATAGTATTTCAGAAGTTAAAACTGAAAGTTCAGCTGATGCAAAATGCACGCGCGACAATTCGTATCATAGTGATTTCGCCAGTTGTGGTGAATATAAGAAATGGTCACAACTGCGGTAATCAATCAAAAAATCTGCATCCTTGAGTAGTAATTTCGGACACAAATAAATTGGATTCAGATCATTTTTTATTTTTCTTGTAATTTAATATACAGCTAAATGCGCGTAGCGGGACAAATGAATCATTGCCGTGTTTAACTATTAATACAATGTTCGATAAAAAATGATGGAAAAGAATTAAATAATGAAAATCTTGTTTGATAAATCTGGCAGGCCGTTTTCTCAAAGAGAAATCAAAAGTGAATTAGATATATTCGGCAAAAGCTACAAAGCTACAATGAATAATATTACTCAAAGAATCCAGCAAGGCCTGACACAGGTAATATTTTTTGAAAACGTCTCTCAGCTTATGGCAAATTTCAAAATGACCCGTAAGGGCCTGTTTCATGGAATTAAATATTTAAATGGTGCCGTTCAAGACCCCAATGGACAGATTGCCGCCTGCTGGTCTCTGATAGGCAGTGATGCCATCAATCTTAAAAAGTATCTGCTGCAACAGAATGTCAGCAATCGTAAAAGAATACTTGTTGATTTGTCTGCACAAGCGAGAAACCAGGTAAGCTCTGATCTATGGATAATGTTCAAAAAACTTTTATCCGTCTGCATGAGCGAAGGATCATACGGTCTTGTGGCTGCAAGCAAGATTCTGTTTGCCGTGTTTCCCGATATTGCGCTGCCAATCGATACTGTTCAATGGAAGCACCTTTTCAAAACAGTTGATTACGGTGATATTACATCTTTTATGGGCGATGAAATTATCAGTTGGGAAAACCAAACAGGTAAACAACTTGATTCATGTGATTCATCAGGCGACTTTACTCTTGTTTCTATTTACAATGTTATGGCTATGAAGGCTCGGCCATAAATCTATAAAGCTTAAATTCTAATAATACTTTTCTCTTCTGAAGGCACATGAAATGGATTCCTTTTGGAACAGTGGTGAAAGAGATAAAATACAAGGTTTGGATATACTCGGACTCAGACAATTGGATCAAGCAATTGAACGTGAATGGGTTGCCGGTATCACAACAATTTCTTACAGAGCGCGTTATCTTTCTCTTCTTCCCTGGATAATTTCTGAATTTTATCACTATGAGATGAAAAAAGGTGACGGTAAGGCTGCTTTTGATTATGATCGATTGCACAAAGTACTTGTAAGGCTCGAATTTACTATCATAGCGGCAACGAGAAGGGGAGTAGACTGGGGGGAAACAGGAAACACATATGGTACTATTGGTTCAACTATTTTTGCTGAACATATTGGAAAACTTGAACGTGAAGATAGTATCAATATACCAGAAAACAAAGGTGGAGGCTCTTTAGGCACTTATATAATGCCCTGCCGATCTTTTGGACTTCTTGGAACAGCAACCAGTTCAAGTGAAAGTCCGGTAACAATACCAATGCGTGGCCAGGAGATATACAACGCTAGGCATAACGTACTCAAGGACAGTCCTATAACTCAATTGCTCCTTGAAGGTGGGATACTGACTGCGGATGCTTTGATGAAAGAGGGTAAATATTTTTCAATAAATGGATTAGGATCAATTCCTGATGAGTTATCCATTCTTCAAAATGCTTTTTTGAATTCTTACATTGACCATGAAAATGTGAATATGACATATGATCGTTTTAGGCAAACTGTTTTTTGGTCTTTTAAAGCTATTAAAACGCAGGATTTAAATGCGCCTGAAATTATACAAAATAATTACATGCTGGTTGCGCTTGATAAGCAACGGGATAAATCAAATGTTGTTATAGCATGGGCGGAGTACGAACTTCGCCGCAGAGTGCATTTTGCTCTAGAACTTCTTTTAAGTTCACTTACCGATACTCTACTGAATTTAACTGAAGGAAGAGTTGAAGATATCCTTAATGAATGGATAGCTGAGGAAGATATCCCCGATCTGCTCTCAGATATCTTGCCTTACAAATTAATTCCCTGGAAGAAGAAAGTGGGAGATGTCGAGAAAGAGTTAGCATTTGACACTTTTCTTGCAAATGGACTTTCACGAAATCAAATTAGAATGCTAACTCCGTGTCCTCGGGCAATTTATGCTCTCGTGATTCTTGTAGTTACTATAAATCAAACTAAAAAAATAAGGCGCGATAATTTGATAAAAAATCGTAATGATTATCTTGAAAAAGCAGACGCTCTTATTAAAGATTATAGAGATAGTACAATGCTTGATCTTTTAAGGAGTTTATTAATCCAATGTGTAATAGCACCTCATCTTGCCACAACACTGCGCAAAATGGCACAAGGTCAAAAATGTTCTTTGAGATTTTATCCCGATGGGCAATTGCTGAGACCAACTGGCACAGGTGCCAGAGCAGGATATAGCGGCGATAGACTTAGCAATGTTCTATTAATGTTGTCAGATTTAGGTTTTCTTCATTTAGAAAAAAATAAATACAAGCTATTAAAAAACGGCCAGGAAATGCTTAGTGAAATGGAGAAGAATAAATGAGGGAAGATTTATTAAAATCATTGAGCAGCCTGAAGGATATAACCAACATTATCATACTTACTCACAATATTGATTTTGTTTTTATTCAATCTATTGTGTTATCGGCTATAAAGAAGTGCGGCCATCCTAAATTAACAATATTTGCTGATGCCCATTGCGCTATGTCAACCTTTTCCAATCAATATCCTGTATTAAGTCGTTTGGGTATACGCTATAGAGTAATACCAGTGGAGTTTGATCATCCTTTTCATTTTCATCCAAAAGCCGTTCTTGCCTCAGGTATTAATAAAGCCGTTTTAAATGTTGGTAGTGGTAATCTAACGTTTGGTGGTTGGAGAGAAAATGCAGAAGCTTGGGTAAAATATGATACTGAAAATGATGGAAACAGTACCTTTGTAGCATTTAAAAAATATCTTGATGAAATATTGAACCATGTATTTTTAAATGAATCTGTTCAGGCAGAAATAGAAGAAGCTTATGATCCGACATACCACAAATGGGCTTCTACTAAAGAAAATCCATCCAATTTGATCTTTAAAATGAAAAAAGATAAAGCACTCATCGATAAAATGGCAGAATCAATAGAGTTGACCAGACCGATTGATAAATTAATGATTTGTAGCCCTTATTATGACGAGGAAGGAAAAGCTATTATAAAATTGAAAAAAAAATTTAATCCTGGTCAAATTGATATTTTTATTCAAAATGGCTTGTCAACTCTTTATCCGTCAGCAAGAAAAAAACTACCTGCTGATGTTAATCTCCATCCTGTAGAATTTAAAAATACAAATGAAGAAAGCATAGAACGTAGACGCTTTATCCATGCAAAGTTCTATGCCGTAGAACAGAACAAGAACATCACTCTGTTTTTAGGGAGCGCCAATTGTTCAAATGCAGCATTAACCATATCAGATGAAAAAGGAGACGACGAAAAAGGGAATGCGGAGTTATTAGCTGTTCAAAAAATGTCATTGCAGGAGTTTGAAGATAATTATCTAAATGAGTTTGATAGGCTTGAAGGGGACGTAATTTTACAAGAACCAAAAGAAGAAAATAACGATCAACCAGAAATTGAAATAAATACTATCCGGCTGCAAGCCGCAAGATATGATGATCCGCAATTGATTATTGCTTTTACCAGTAGTGATAATATCGACATAAAAAAGGCTGTAATTGATAATATAAATTATGATCTTAAGATTATTCAAAAAGGTGTTGCCGAAGTTGCTATTATAAATCTTGCGTCAAAGTCCTTCTATATTGAAGGTACTATTAATGACCAGATAATAAAATCAAATTCATTATGGATTGATCATGAGAAGGAATTACGAATTACGGCACGTAGTCGCTCGTTTGCGGACGTCATTCGAGATAAAGTAAGACGAGATCAATGGGATATTGGCGCTTGGACCGAAATAACTGAATTTTTCTATAAAAACATGCAATATGCACCTCCTACAATATCAGTACGTGTTTATAATCCATCTAACAATCCTGATAAAAAAACCAATCCGGAATATACGGCTAATGATGTTTTTTCCTCCAACTATAATTTACCTTACTCAAAATCTTCTTCAATATCATTGGATGAGGAAAATCGCACAAGAAGTCTGCAGCAATTGTTTTTAAGGTGGTTTGGTATAGCAAAGCCAGATCCGGTTGAAGAACCTCCAGTAAATGATGAAAATGGTGATGATGACGATAACGAAAGAGATAAAGGTGATAGTGAAGAGATTGTAGATAAGCCTGAACGTATCACAATCAAGAAAAGGTCGGTTATTAAGAAAGATATTACTGCAAAGGAAAAGGCAAAAGCGCAAAAAATAATTAATATGGTTGTTAACGCAATGGCCAGTGAAGAATACTTAAGTAAGCGAAAGCCTGAAATGATAGCTCAAGACTTGCGATTAGTATCGCTTTTGTTGCGCTCGGGTATGGGGGAGGGATGGATTACCGAAAAAGAATATTTTGATATGACCCATAAAATATGGGTTCCTTTGTTTTTTAGTAAGAATTATTATTCTAATCAAGGTTGGATTGAATATCGGACGAACACAGAAGAATTTACAGATGATTTTATTTCCAAGATGAAATCAGCAACACTTTCAGCATCTATTATTGCCTGGGCTTTGGGGTTACCTGAAGAATACGATACTCTTGAAGGTATAAGATTGCACCTGGCTTGTATACTATCGTTTGCAAGACTACCATGGCTATGGCAAGGAGATGACATTAATAAGATTGCCAAAGAATTAAAACCAATGCTTGAATTATCTACAAAGAGAGATAAAGAATACGATAAGTATGAATGGGATAAAATCAGTGCTAAATGGCAGATTGTTACTCGTGCAGGCGACGCTCTGAAGCAATTTGAATCTGCAATGAAAGAGAAAGATTATACACCAGTCGGTATTAAGGATAAGATTAAAGTCAATGAGGTTAAAAAAGGAGAAATTCTTTGGGAAGGCAATTCTGGAATTTGTATCTTGACGAAAGACTGTTTTAGATTAAATAATGTCAATACAAAAGCCAAAGCTTTAAAACTTCAAGGGAAGATAGAAGAAACTGAATTTGGATCGACAGATGTAATTATTCCTTTGCGAGCAATTCTAAATGATTATGACCTACTATCTGTAAAAGAATTAGGAAAGATTTATAGAGAAACACTTTTGTCTATGCTTGATAACTTATCTCCTAGAATCAAAAAAATAGACATAGAAAACATTAAGTAACTTATAAAGGTACTATATTCATTAATATCGCAAAAATTATCTAAGGATTAGAAAGTTGCATCAGGTGAAATAAAGAGTATTGATTTTCTGAATACTGTTTTAAGGCAGAACATGCAAAAAAAAATTGATATTAAAATAAAATACTTGTAATAATCATCATTGAAAATGTGTACTGGAGGAGATGGTATCTGCCGATGGAATATGATGTAAATTCATTAGAAGTTCAACAAGTCTTGGCTGAAATTTTAAATAAGCCTGCAGATCCAATTAATCATATTATTAATAATCTTTTTAAAGATAAAAACAATGTAGATCGTAAAGAAATATTTCCCGTCGTTCAGCGTGTTGTTGGAGAAGTTCTAGAGATAAAAATTGAGAGTAATCCTGATTTGCTTCAGCGGTTACGCTTTGCATGGATTG
Organism: Bacillota bacterium; assembly: GCA_029559915.1. Classification (GTDB taxonomy): domain Bacteria; phylum Bacillota_I; class Bacilli_A; order Izemoplasmatales; family Hujiaoplasmataceae; genus UBA2289. The sequence goes on along the minus strand of JAKPZU010000195.1, from coordinate 7,023 downwards.
TTCTTAAAAGAGCGGATAAATGTGTTTGGAACAAAAGCAAGGATATCAGTAAATCCGGTCATAAATTTGATCTCAATAATATTTTTACAGGAATAATTCCTGCCAATGAATTACACGATTGTTTCCTTACCAGAATATGCAGTCTGCTTGAACTAGGACAAAAAGGTGATTTTCTAAAATATTACGCAAATCTTCTAAGAGCCGGGAAAAAGCCGAAACAGCTAAAACTGGAGATCCTTGATTCTGACGGTAAAACGAGAACTGAAAATTTGAAAAGAATAATCTGCTGGGTTATCCGGAAAAGTAAGTACAAATATATTGACGTAGAGGACGGCAGCATTCAGATGAAACTAACCCCCTTTGTTGACATTATTAAAAATGAAGAGATGCCCAAATGGTGTCCTCAGACACAGTTAAATGCAATCGAAACCCTGACAGAGGAGATAGAAAATACGGTTAACAACTGGCTCAATTACAGTTGCATTGACGGTGAAAATGCGCCGGACAGTCCTGCCGATAAAAAAGAAATAGCTGAAATGTTCATTAAGGATAACGAATTAAAAGACAAGTTGAAATTGATCGGTTCATCGACGCAGGCTGATCCTCAAGCGCTGAAAAGAATACGTGAACTGGAATCTGAGGTTTCGAAATTAGCAGAAGAAAATAGGAAACTGGAAGAAGAAAAAGCCATTTGGAAAACCGTAAATGCGCCTCTACAGAGCGCTGAAGAACCAAAAATTCAGAAAGATGAAAATGAAAATGTCGGCATGGTCGAACTTCAGGATTTTCTTAAAATTATCGATTCAAAATATTCATTTGATGTGCTGCGTTCCGTTCAGCTAGGCGACGAGCACGCTATAACTATCAAGAATTTTATTGCCCATTTGTTTTATTCTTTAAGGAAGAAAAGTTTTGTCTCGTACCCCGAACAAGAACAGTTTGATCTGGATTATGATCAATCAGGTCTGTATCAATGTATAAATTTTGAAGTTCCTCCAGGGGGCAAGATCCGGGTGAAAGTTGAAAAACAAGGGTGGGCTCTAAAAAAGGGATCAAGATTGTTTCCGGTTAGAAAAGCAGTCCTGAAATTAGCTTAATATTTCAAGGAGCAAATGAAGTGAATTCAGTGAATCCAGCTGTAGGTATTGATCTCGGTACTACCAATACTGTTGTAGCCGTGCAAACAAATACGATGGGTCCGGAACTTCTTTCAATACCTCAACCAAACCTCGAACGTAAAATCCTCGATCCTTCATTTCATATTAAATCGGCAGTTTTTTTTGAAAATTCCGAGGATGCAGTTGTCGGAGCTTTTGCTTCGAGACGCTTCGATTCATTTGTGTCTATCAAATCAAAAATAGGAACTCGCTGGAGAATGCAACACCCATACAATCCCAAAATAACTCTATCCCCAGCGTATATTTCGGCTTTAATTTTGAAAGTGGCATACAATGAGCTGGTGAAAAAATATCCAGGTTGGGATCGTTCTGCAATCATTACGGTCCCAGCTTCATTCAACACGGATCAGCGGAATGATACGCTCATGGCTGCCAATATGGCAGGATTCGAGAAAGTCCGTCTATTGGATGAACCAACGGCTGCTTTCTATTATTACTTTGATCAAAACAGAGACACCATGGGTGAAAATGGCCATCAATCGATCTTGGTCTTTGATTTTGGTGGTGGTACTTTAGATGTTTCCATAATAAAAGCTGGCATTCAATCAAATGCTATTTTAATTGATGCGATAGGAAGGTCCCGTTACAATAACTTGGGAGGAGACGATATTGATTTAGATTTGGCATCCTTTGTTTTTGCGTTTTGGCACAAAACCAATGCACAAATATTTGATTGTCTGGACGATAATACCAAAAAAAAGATTTATAAATTTTTTATTCAAAAAGCTTGTCTATTCAAGGAAGAAGCCGAAGATTATTTATCTAATAATCTAGAGTTGAACGAATTTGTTATCAATGAAACGGTTGAAACCAGCAATGGGAATATCCAGATCAAGATCAATAAGGTTTTTTCTAGATTCCAGTATGAAGAGATTACGGGTCGTTTTTTTTCAAACAAGGAAGATATAAATATTTTTCGTCCAATCGGACAAGCATTAAAAGTTGCAGAAGAACTTTCGCCTGGCTTCTGTAAAGATGATATTGATCTTGTATTATACACTGGTGGTGCCTCACGTATGAATGGTGTGAAGGCTACTCTATCTGCCTTCTTTAGACCGAAGCCGTGTTACTCTATAAACGACGAAGAGGCATGTAATACGGTCGCGCTTGGAGCCGCTTGCTGTAGATATGATGAACTTAATAGACAGCGCGAAGTCAGTATGACAGTCCGCTTGCTTGAAGGCATTTTGACGAGAGATGATGAAGGTCATCATTTCGTGACAATTGTTCCTATGACTTGCCAACCTTCTAAGGACTTTAAAAAATTGGAATACAAATTCAAAACCATGCGGCCTTTGATAAACATGAAAATTCCACTTTTCAGAGGCACTGGACCTGATGACCATCATTTAAGCCCTATGCAAGACTTGGAATTGCCTTTAAAAAATCTGGTTCCGGCTAACACGAACTATAATATTTTTTATCGTATGACAGAGAACAAAACGATAGAGTTAAAAGCTATTTTCGAGCTATCAGAACAAAGACAGCTTGAAGTTGCAGGGGAAGTCATTATGGACTTTGATGGCAAAAGCAAGGCAAACATTCCACGTCTTGAATGTGAAGTAAACCGTCAGGGAGTTTAGTTATGTCGTCGCTACTTGATATTAGAGATGGTCGACCACAGACGGTTGCCACTTATTACATTGCGACCGATATGGTGGGGCATGGAAGATTTTCAGAGGTTTACAAAGCGTTTGATTCATCAACCCAGACGCATGTAGCACTTAAAATATATATTGAAGCAAGTGAAAAATCACACGAGCTTGCCAGGGTCGAACAGGCTACGCTCCAAGAGTTAAGCCAGTTGAATGTTGGCTGGTTTCCCAAGATTCGTGGTGCAAAAAAGTGCCGGATCAATAACAAAAATTATCCTCTAATAGTTCTTGAGCTTGGCGAGTATGTTGATTCTGATGGGGTGCGTCTTGTGACCAGCTTGAAAAGTATCATGCCATCGTATGGAGATAATAATGCAATAGAACCGAAACCATGCATGGATTTTTGGTCTATAAAGAATATTGAGGAATGGGTTATTGCTATGGCAAACGCTGTAAAGGCAATGCATAGCTTAAAAATTATACATCACGATATAAAACCAGAAAACATTCTCATAAAAAAAGATGCCTCAATGAGTCGCGCTGTTCCATTCTTTTTGGATTTCAATAGCAGCGCTAGATCAGGCGAATATAACTTGCACAGTGGAACACCAAGATATTTGCCTCCCGAAGTAACAACTGGTGCAAGAAAAGAGCCTACTGAGGCAGATGATCTCTACGCAATTGCCTTAATTTGTTGGGAGATGTTTTTTGGTGCAGGATGCCCTCTCGACGGCAATCACCCAATTCATCCATGGTTGAGCGCAAGACCATCTGATGCCCTTGTTAAAGTCTTTAAAAAAGCCTTGGAGATCAGGCCTACCAATAGATATCAAACAGCCGAGGATTTGTTGAAAGCCATCAATACGGCGGTAAATGGTACAATTCCATCAGATACTATTAATACAGAGGAGTTTACTGATTGTCTCAAGGAGATAAAAAAAGTAAGAACATCAATAAATGAAGCTTTAGCTGGAGAAAGCGAACTTCCGATACCTAAGGAAGTTCACGATCAAGTTTCTATTCTCTTTTCTTGGTTGGCAGAAGAAAACTCACAATCCCTCGATTTGGCTTCGGAATTAATGGGCATAGGTTCAAAAGCTTTACCGGCAGCTCTGCAGCAAGGATACAAATTACTTCCTTATAGTCTTAGTTTTAAACAAGTGCTAGAAGTTCTTAAGGCACTAGGAAAGAAGGAACCAGATCTAGCGCGCAAATCAATCGAACATTATGCATTGTCAAGCAACCGCAATGTGCGTTCAATGTGCAGGACGCTTTGTGATGGGCTCCAGATATTTCCGAGCATTCTCCTTGATCAGTTAATAGCGGATGAAGGCATTCTTCTTGCCTCAGAAAGAGTTGATCTAGCTGATCTTTGTATAAGATATTCAAAGGATGAGAGTGCCCTGCTTGCATTAACAAAGTATATGTGTAGGGAGTATATTCAAAATTCGGATAAAAAGAGTTATTACAACTTACGTGAGCACATAGCATGGCCAATGTCAACGCTTTCATTCCAAGATAAGGCTCTCTTGATTGTTCAGGATACGAGTAATCACATATGGGAGGAATTAGATGAATTCAACAATATTGAAAGAGAAAAAAAAGATGCAATAGAAAGAGGATTGCTTCAATTAATGGCAGACGCTTTTGCTGGGATGGGCGACAAGGCGCTTGATTTGTTTGAACATAATAAAGTGCCGCGGTTCTCCAAAGGAGAAAATAAATTACCTATCTATAGAGTCTTTCTTCAGAAATTGGTGGCAAATAATAGCAAAGCCTTGCTGTGGCTGGAAAATAATTTCAGAACAAATTCAGAAAATAGAGATTTTAAATTTGTCTTGGAGAAGATTAAAAATCATCAAAAAGATCCAAGCGAAAGCAACGTTCGAGAAATTTTTGATTCCTACATTAACGAAGGAACGAGTGAAACCAATAAGACTGCTTATGACTCACTTCGTTTTACTAGGGCTCCAAACATTTTCAATCATATAGATAAGAGAATTAAAAATCATCGCTCAGAAGATGACATTGATAAGATTATTCATTTGTTGGAAGGATTTGAATCACGTCAACGATATAATGTAGCACGCTGCGTAGTTAATAACTGGGACATACTGGCATCTGTTAATATGAGAAAATGTGTAGATATCCTGACTTCTCATGGGATCCCTAGCACTCAATTAAAAGATGAAGCACTTCATATTTTGGGGTCTGAACTTGAAAAACAGGATTCGGCAGAAATACGTAAGGGCATTGAACGACTCTTGCTATGATCAGGAACGGCATATGGCAGAACTTTTAAAATATTCAGACCCATCTCCTGGAAGCGGGGGAGAATTTGAAAAAAAGTGTTTTCAGACGTTAAGGGATAAATTACCAAAAAGTTTTTTAATTGCAACCAATGTTCCCATAGTTCGAAACATGGCAACGGGTGCCTTCTATGAATGCGATGCCATTGTTGTTGCTCCGGGCGTTTGTGATATCTTGGAAATGAAGAGTTTCATTCCTTACGTTGAAGTATATGAGGATTCTCTTAAGGGCATAAATGAATTTTACATTGATCGAGCATTATCTGTTCTTGATAGTAAGGGTAAGGTATTAAAGTCGCGAAGGGAGCATCCACCTTTTCCAAAATCAAATTCAGAAGCTCACACGCCATGGATACAGACATTTGTTATTGTACCCGATGAATGTGAGATAAAGATTAAATATGAACCATATAAAAAAAAGTGTAACATAAAAAAAATAAGTGAAATAATCTTACATTATACAGAACTGGCAAGCAATAAACCACTTGTCAGCAATATGTCTCATTCAACAGAGCTGCTTAATGCATGGAAGAAATTTCATGATATGGCCTGTAGTGATATTCAGAAAAATAATCTCCATCTTGGTCGGTATCTAATTAAAAGGAGATTAGGAGGGGAAAATAATACCTATGAATATAAAGCCACAGATGTTCCTCCTTGCCCTGTTGATGTGCATTTAAAGGAATACCCATTCGATTCCCTTGCCTCTGCAGAAAGTATTCAGAAAAATCTTAAAAAAATATCAAAAGAGATGAAATCGCTGCGTCATATACGTCATCAACATGTGGCATGTGTGGTAGGACATTTCCAGACGGGATCGTCGCTGGTTCAAGTAAGTGATTGGTTTGATGGGAAGTCTATTGAAGATTTTTGGTCAGCAATAAAAGAAATTACTACTATGCAAAAGCTTGACTTATTTTTGAAAATAGTTCAAGCGCTTCATTTTTGCCACACAAAGGGTGTTTTTCACCGAGCATTATCTGCCAAAACGGTTCTTGTTAATGAAAATATTGACGATCTTCGTCTCATAGGTTTTGAATTTGCAAAGGATCTTAATTTCACTACAACTCTTGCCGACAGTGATCTCTTCAGAAGGGATCCTCGCATAATTCCACCTGAAGATATCAGACGCTCTGGTACAATAGAGCCTCGGCTCAGTGATGTGTTTCAAGCGGGTATTTTGTTTTATCGATTATTGGAAAACGGATCGTGGCCTTTTGAAGATACCATTTCCTATTGTGAATCCAATGGGAAAGTTAATCCTTTTTGTATTTCAGATAAACAACCTGGAATGGATGTCATTTATAAACTTATAAATAACATGCTATCAATAGTGCCGAGATCTAGGCCTTACCCATTAGAACAAGTAGCGGGAACAATACAGAAAGTTTTATCTAAATATTATTCATAAAATCATGATCTAAACATTGCCATAATGATCCCTTAAAAATTTATGATTTGTTAAGTATAATGTTAATATTCAAAACACTTTAGTTGATAATTAAAACTGTGGAAAATGGATTTACTATGAAGTGAGAAGACAGAATTAAAAGAATGAAACTAGAGGATGAAACACAAAATGCCGAGACGGAGAGGGAATGTCTACACTAATCAGATGAATTTGTTTGATTGGGCTGACAAGCAAGCAGCAGAAAGAAATAGAAGACAAAAGGAAGAGGAAAAAGGGATACACCAAGAAAAAATTAAAAGGGTAGAAGATAACTCTTTAAAATCGATACATGTTCCTAAAGTACTTTTGGATTGGCCTATAGAAGAACTTGAACTTACCATAAGGACAAAGTGAACTGGTATAGTCATAGTGGACACCTCGAAAAGAGTGATATAGAGAATAAACTAATTGAGGTGAGAGATGACAACAGAAAGAAAGAGCTATTCAAAGCAATTTAAAATTGACGCAGTGAAACTAGTTACAGAACAAGG
>JAKPZU010000186.1 GCA_029559915.1 Bacillota bacterium | reverse complement strand
GCCAGTTTTTCTGTTGATTTTGGATGTTTCCGGAGCGTCTATACCGTAGAGCCTGACTTTCAGCTTTGTTTGTTCCGGGGTTGTTATATGGATTGTGTCGCCGTCTGAGACTTTGGTTACGGTGCCGGTAACGGTGCGGATTGGATCTTTAGCAATAGTTAATGTTGAAAAGAGCAATGTTGCTAATGTGATGGCGAAGAATATGGTAATGGGGTGATTATGGTAAGGGATTAATTGCATATTCTAATGTCCATTAGCTGGATTTTGGCTAATGTTAATCAGAGGATAAAAATGTAACTGACCGTCAATTTTATTGTCAATATCACACTATAAAGATATTTGATCTGTGAGCATTAATATCTAGCTTTATTATTTGGGGTTAAAAAGCATTATGTCTAAAATTCTTGCGTAAGGCATTTCTAATGAGGATGATAATATTTTGAAGCTACTTTCATGCTTTATAAATAGACACTTCCAAGCTAATAATAATTCTTTATACGAATTTTTGTCATACACGTTCTTTCCAAGTTTCTTCATTGTATTTATATCAATCATCGGAAATATCTTTGGAAACGAGAAATGTAAAAATTTTGTAACACTGACACCGGCAGTATTGGTCTTTGATGTTACTAATTTAATAGCATTCCAAAAGGGTGGGAGGTATTGAGGGATATCAATTTCTTTTATGGTCTTATCAGTAATACTATCTTGTATATTTCTTAATTCTACAAACTTTTTTCTCCCTTCACAAAATCTGGTTTTGCTAACCTCACAAATCTTTGGATTCCAAGAAAACACCAGTGCGATTTTTAGTTCAAGATGATCAGCGATATCTTTATGTTGGTTGAAAAAATACGCTATTGGTTCATAGGTTATTGAATAAAAAAATCCTGATCCTACCGACTGATCTTTTTCCCACTTCTGTTTTAAGATTTGTGGATCAGAATATTTACCATAAATATCTTCAAGCTGTGATTGAAGTATCATAATTTTCTCATTACTCCCCGCTAAAGCATTTCTGCGCAGCTATCATCGGTTCTCCGTAGAAAATCGGGTCAACTTTTTCAACTATGTCCGCAGGCACATCAAGGAAATGTCGTTTATTTTCTATCGGGATGCATGCTCGTTTTGCACCATTATCCATACCTATTTGTAGCGGTTCAGTCAGTGATGGAATTGGTTTAATATTGCCTTGTATACTGAGGTCTCCAAGAATCAAGGTTGCAGGTCTAATGGATTTCTTTTTTAAGGCAGAGTACATGGCAACAAAAAAAGCTACGCCTATCTCGCAGTCAATGTTCGTGTGCAGTAAATCAACACCCTCAACATGAAAGTCAGAAGTATCAAATTCCCTGCCGACACCGTATTCCACCTTATGGGCATTGAGATAGTCGAAAGCTCTTTTTAAGGATTCTTTCATGGATTTATTCATTGTGCCGGAGAACTTCAATTTGCTTGTTCCTGCGGCAAGTCCGACTTCAATGCGGTAAAGTGCAGCTTTCCCTTCATTGCTGACAAATGTCGTATATGCCGTACCTGGGGGCAGCGGATCTTGCACTATTAAATCACGTCCCCCTTCTTCAGGTACACCAAT
>JAKPZU010000177.1 GCA_029559915.1 Bacillota bacterium | reverse complement strand
ACACAAAACCATAGACGACATCATAGCAGAACTAACAGCATCTCCCCTGCGCCTGTTCGACACCGACAAGGCAATACTTGAAAACAACCTTTACGGTGTGGACATCAACGACGAAAGCGTAGAGATCGCAAAACTCTCCCTATGGCTCCACACAGCCCGCAAAGACAGAAAACTATCCGACCTGAACAACAACATCAAGTGCGGAAACTCCCTCATAAACGATCCCAAAGTCGCAGGCGACAAAGCGTTCGACTGGCACAAAGAATTCCCGCAGATCTTCGGAAAATCTAAAGAGGTCAGGTCTCAGATCATTGAAAAAAAGCCTGATGTGGATTATTTAAAGCTGATTAAGGAAAAATCGAAAGAAATTCAGAAGGAAAGCGAGAAAGCCTACGCAGCCGCAAAAAATGCCGCCGCTATTTCTCAGAAGGTCTATGAATATTCTCAAAAGCTCTCACAAGTCAACGAACCTGCCGCGGTATATAATGACAATACAGGTTTCGATGTCGTTATCGGAAATCCGCCTTACGGCGCGGGATTATCCAACGCTGAGCAAGCATATTTAAACAATATTATTCAGGGCGGAAGCGAAACTGCTATATCATTCCTGAAATTATCTGATACGATCCTAAAAAGAAAAGGTGCTTTGTCCTTCATCATCCCTAAATCTTTCAGCTACGCCTCAAACTACGGAGCCATACGAGAATATTTGAGGAACGGCATCAATGAAGTGGTGGACTGCAAAAAAGTCTGGAAAGAAGTAAAGCTCGAACAGGTGATAATGAATTACAGAAAGGACAGTTTAAGTGATTCATACAGCTCTGCTGTACTTAATAATGAAATTATTGAAAAAGTTGGAACGATTAAAAAATATACATTTGAAAAGTATGGTTTCTTTCTTAATAATATATCTAATCTTGAATTGGAGATTGCTAACAAACTTACACAAAGCGATTTCTATCTCAATGATATATGCCGAAACCGTAGAGGTGTTATCTTAAATAAGTTCATTGAAGGCGCAAAATATTCTGTAATCGGCGGTAATGAAATTGACAGATTCTCCATAAGAAGTATTCGAGGATTTATCAATGATGAAATTCTTGCAGAAAATTCAAAAGTCCAAACAAATAGTGTCCTCGTACAAGGAATTGTCGCCCATATTGAGAATCCGGTTGATCATATAAAAATTACAGCTTGCATTCCAGATAAACAGGTGGATTATATTGCCGATAATCTTAATCAACTTACTGTAATTGATAGTTATTCTCAATACTTTGTATGGTGCATTCTCAATTCAAAACTTATGAATTGGTACGCTTATAGATTTATTTATGGTAAAGCAATCAGAACAATGAGGTTCGACAATCCTGTTACAAGTAGAATTCCGATAAAAAAATCTTCTAAAGAGAACCAAACAGATTTTATCGTTAAAGCAAAATATATCATAAGTTTACATTCAGAATTTATTCAAAAAAAGAATAAATTTCAAAGCAGAATCAAATCTAATTTCGCTTTAGAAAAAATAAGCACACAATTAGAATCGTTCCACGAGCACGATTTCAAAACATTCGTAGCTGAACTAAAGAAACAGAAGGTCTCCCCTACTCTCAAGCAGCAGGACGAATGGGAAGAATACTTCAACAGCTACAAAAAAGAAATCAATGACCTGCAGGCTGAGATCAGCAAAACTGATGCGGAAATTGATCAGATGGTTTACAAGCTCTACGAGCTGACTGAAGATGAGATCAGGATTGTTGAGGGGAGTGTATGAGGAAAAGAAAAATATTTTTAACTTCTACTGCAGTCGATACACAAGGCGAGTATATTCAGTTGGACGATTTGTTAATCT
>JAKPZU010000161.1 GCA_029559915.1 Bacillota bacterium | reverse complement strand
TATGATAATTTGCTAATTAAAGGCAGTTCAAAATCAAATAATCCTTATTTCTTCGCTCAGAGAGATTGATTTTACTTTCAAATAATAATATATGTAACTTAATAGCAAACTAATAAATATCAAAATGTAAGAGAAAATAGTTATATAGACATCGGCAGTCATGTGTTTATAGTAATCAAAAAATAGTAATACCTCTCTCAAGTATCTTGATAAAATAATAATTTCAATAGTACCAACTATAATGAGACAACTAAAAAGCACTAAGAATTCTTTAAATAAATTATTGAAATTGAATTTATCAGATAAACCTAAAACTTTGATTTTTGAGTAATCATTTTTTAGAGAATAGAATTTTAAGAGTGTGTTGTTAAAGACAACAAACATGAAACTTGAAACTATGAAAACAGTCAAGACAGAAAACAAAGCTAAAACGCTATATGACCTGGAAATTTGCTTTTCCAATTCAACCTGGCCGTCAATTAAATAATACATTCTTGAGCCAAAACCTTTAATAAGTTCGCTCATTGCCGCTTCCGGATTATCGGAGTTAATCATGATTGCGTTGTATTGTAATGAATACTCTGTCAATCTTTCCGATAGATTGGTATAGGCGAATTGATCAAAATCGCTATCAAAAAACCCTCCAAGGATAAAAGCAAAATCTCTAATCTCCGGATTCAAATCAATTGTTATGATATCACCGACATTCAATCCATATACTTTCTTATAAGAACTAGGCAATAAGACATACGGCAATTCGTTGTTTTTAATATCTTCATCCACAAAACTGATATCATCGCCATAGTAATAATTGTATGCACTTTGATCAACAGAAACAAACATACGGATTAAAAAATTCTCGTTGCTGGCAAGCGAAACCAATACATCATGATATATTAGAACCGGATCCGCACTGGTAACGTCATATGTTTTTATTTCATCAATTAAGTTTCCGTTATAATCATGAATGTTGGTCATCACTAAGTTGAATTTATTGTTGGCTCTAACCTCTTCTATTTGGTCGGATATAAAAAACCTGACTGTCAGCATGATGGTCACAACCATCAAGGCAATGAATATAACATTTAATGCCTGATGGATATTTTTATTCAAATCCATGTGTTTAGTGTTGAAAAGCGCAAAAACAGTTTTTCTTTTGCTAAGAATTCTTGCCATTATTTTCAATAATATAATTGAAAAACCGAGGCTTAAATAAATGGATGTAGCGACAATAATCAAGGCGTTGAACTTTGTGTCAAAGGGTTTAATAATTAATGTTACCAATAAAATCAAAAGCAGTAAAGCCTGGATAAAATAGTTCGCTTTTGCCATTACAAAACTTTTGTCCTTGACTTTATTGATTGAATTCTTTTTGTGAAACTTTTTTATCAGAAGATAATTGTTAAAGATTATCAAAAAAATGATAATCAATAAAGTCAATACAATTATCAATGGATTAATCAGGAAAAATTCTTTTATGCCATAAATTTGCCCACCGATATTAACAACGATATGAGCTATAATTGTGCCTATTAAAAAACTGATGCCAATATAGATAAGCCATTGGAAATAACAGACAATATATCCGGTTTTTTTATTGTCTCCCAAGCTATCAAAGACGCCTATCTCTTGATAAATGTCTCTTAATACAATTAAGAACAACGAATTCAAGACTATCGCCAAAGCCACTAAAACTATAACTCCTGCTAAAGAGATGATGGAAATATATTCACTGATTAAAGCATCGATTCTTTCTTCATCGACGACTAACTTGATTCCATAATCGCTATAAGTTTCATCCAATGTCAATTGTTCGTAGACATTTTCAATATTATCAGTCTTAATGTAGATGACATTGCCAAAATTGTTCAAATAATCCATACCATAAATGGTTTTCAATAAATCTGCCTTATCGATAAAAAAAGCGTCACCGCTAAATACTCCTTTATCAGGAGTAATTGCCGATATGGTATAGGTAAATTCCTTACCAAAAATCGAAAAGTTTATTTGATCTCCAATTTTAAGGCCTCGATTAAATGCTAAGGTTTCAGTAATCAGCATTTCATCATTTTCAATATCGACATCAATATCAAGCAAAATCTCAAGTTCGTGTGATAAAGCTGAATATAATTGTCCGTAAAACAAATCATCAGAATGATCCAGCAAAACCTGAAGATTAAAAAAGGCTAAAGCGTAATCTACTTCATCATAATTTTGTGTTATATAACGCTTGTTTATGAATCTTGCAGGTGAATACTCATCATAAGTAATGACGATATCTATATTTTCATATTCATATTGAAATTCTTTCGTAAAGATATCCTTATAAATGCCCCTAATACCTAACATCATCATAAAAATAGCAAAAACCAGCGATAATGTAATTATTATCACTGCAGTCGTTTTCTTATTTGCAAGAATGTTTCTTTTCGCCAATAAAAGAATGAACTGATTTTTATTCAATAAATTCACCATCAATCAAATTTATCGTCCGGCTACAATACTTCAGATAATCCTCATTGTGAGTGACCAAGATTATTGTAATATTGTTTTCTTTATTGAGTTTATACAGCAAATCCATTATTTCCTTACCCTTTTTTTGGTCGAGATTGCCTGTCGGTTCGTCTGCGAATATCACTTTCGGTTCGTTGACCAAAGCTCTGGCTATAGCAACTCTTTGTTGCATACCTCCAGACATTTCATTAGGAAAATAGTTCTTATATTCTTTCATCCCCACCATTTCCAGCAATGAATCAATTCTTTCTTCGTTGATTTTATTAGCAATTACCGACGCTAAAAGAATATTTTCATAGGCTGTCAAATTAGGAATCAGATTATAGAATTGAAAAATAAAGCCAAAACTTTTTTGTCTCAGGTCTGATACTTTCTTATCACTAAAATCCTTGATGTTTTCGCCCTCAAAGAGTATTTCGCCCTCATCTATTGTTTCCAGTGAACTCAGGCAATAAAGCAAGGTGGTTTTCCCAGATCCAGACGGTCCGATAATACCCAAAAAATCACCTTCGTTAACTTTCATGGAGATATTTTTTAGGATATGATTTTTGTCTTTTCCCTGTAGATAATACTTATTTAAATTTCTAACTTCAATAATACTCACAATAGATCACAGCTTTCATGTGTAAAGTTAGTTAAATAATACCATTATCCAGCGTTTATTTCAATTGATAAAGAAAAAACCCTTTACTCAGGGTTTTGATTTTTTACTTTACATTTCACATGATTCGCTTCGTACTTGAGCCAGAAAAATCCAACAATCAAAAATACAAGAGCAAGTAATTTATAAGGCAGACCAGCTAGCGGCAATACAGCCACCGCGAACGTGATGCCGATTGTGGAAAAGAATGCAATAACGCAAGGAGTGCAGCCATAGGTAAGCATACCAAATATAACAGCGAAACTTGACATGAATGAACCTTTACCTTCTTTTCCGGTAAGTTTAACCATGGCAGTTGAAACATTCCACATAAAAGCACTGACAAATGCCATAACGAGATTCAGGATAATATTGCCAATGACCAAGAACATACCATATTGTTCATTCATCTCCACATAACCTATATTCAATTGATCCAACAAAGTGTAAAGGCCAATGAAAACCAAAAAGACAATTGAACCTTGAATTAAATATCTTTTTTCTTTCTGCATTAGCAATATTGTTTGAAACATATGCATATCACCTCATATTCAATAATATTATATCACGGCTTTTTAATAGCTATAAACAAAATGCTTTCTAGCTAAAAGAATAAGCGACTGGGTCGCTTATTCTTTACTGCTCATCTTTTAGTTGTCTGTCGATGTTTTTGATTTTTTGTTCCAAAAGTTCTTTTTCCCTTAACAGGTCATCTTTTGTCTCTTTGATGGGTGATTGGTATCTTCCATAACCAAAACCGCGATTACAAATACCCATCTTTCTGCCTGTCATAGCTCCAAAACCTTGTGGTCCAGTTCCATCTCTTCTCGGCATAATTTTACCTCCATTTTTGACATATGTCAATAACTACAGATAAATTATACCACATTCAAGGTATTTGTCAACTACTCTCTATAAAAAGGCATTGACATACATCTAGGGCCACCTCTGCCTCTAGAAAGTTCACTGGATGGCATCTTGTGAATCTTGATGCCGTTCTTTTCCAATAGTTTATTGGTAATATGATTTCTTTCGTACACAATTACTTCTCCTGGTCTGATAACAATCGTGTTGGCTCCGTCGTTCCATTGTTCCCTATCGCTTGCGACAGGATCATCATCACCACCACACGGAATCAGAGTTATCGTTCTTTCTAGATATTTAGATAATATTTCATCTAATTTCCCCTCAATTGGCAAAACATTCAATTTATTCTTTTGAGTTAATGATCTTGTTATTTCATATGCTTTTATTTGGTGTCTCAATTCTTGATGAATCAAAAACTTATCGTAATCAACCTGCGTAAAGACTGTATCCAAATGCATAAAAGCACGACTTTTAGGTATGTCAAATGCCAAAACAATCTCATAGTTTGTTTTATTGAAATAAAAGAGATTTTTGGCTAATCTTTCAATCGCAGCCGGATGGGTTCTTTCGGATACGCCAACCGCGAGTATTTTATCCGACAAAACTAAGATATCTCCGCCTTCAAGCGTTGGAACCATTTGCCGATTGTAAAAATGTGGTATATCGGTATTTCCATATTTTGGATGATATTTAAAAATATACTCGCCATAGATCGTTTCCCTTGATCTTGTCACGGAAAACATCTTGGAGATTGAAACGCCATTGTTGATAATGGAAAACGGGTCTCTCGTGAAGTATAAATTAGGCATTGGGTCGGTAACAAAAGGATAATCTCTGATGTAATCAGACAAGGTCCTTTTAGTAAAATTTGGCACTTCGTCTTTTCTGATTCCAGCCATCGTGACGCTTATCATATCTTTTGTTTTCTTCATTGATTTCAAATAGCGGAAAATTAAAGTTTTTAAAGTATCGCTGGTTATGGAAGCTTCTTCAATGAACTGATTGATAAAACGTTCCTTAATCTCGATTGAACTGTCCAAAGCTTCAGCCACTAGATCTACCAAATACAAAACTTCAACGCCATTTGCACGGAATATATCCGCAAAAGCGTCATGTTCTTTTTGGGCTAAATCCAACCAAGGTATGTCATCAAATAGAAGTTGATTGAGCCATTTAGGCGTTAAATTTTCCAACTCTCTTCCTGGTCTGTGCAGTAATACTTTTTTCAATTCTCCGATTTCAGACTTAATATTCAATAAGTTCATAAAATTACTCCTTTATTCTTTAGGTTTGAATTCCGCTGTAAAATGTCTTAGGATTGGCGACTCGTAAACAAAATCCAAACCTTTAAATTGTGGGCCTTTTTTGGCTACTTTAATCAAACACTCAGCAACATAATTCAAGTGTTCCAAAGTATAAGTTCTTCTAGGTATTGTAAGCCTCAAGAATTCTTTATCGGCTTTAAGATTTTCATGAGTGTCAGGATCTCTTCCCAGTAACAGCGATCCAATTTCAACTGCTCTTATTCCACCTTCAAGATATAATTCATTGCAGACTACTTGTGCAGGAAATTGATCAAATGGTATTTGCGGACAAATAGCTCCACAATCGACGAAAACTGCGTGGCCTCCCGTAGGATACTGGATAGGTACACCGCCAGCTTGCAATTTATCACCGAGATATCTGATTTCATCCAAACGATATTGCAAATAGTCTTCTTCCAAAGCTTCTTTCAGACCCACTGCCAAAGCATCCATATCTCTACCGGATAAACCGCCATAGGTTGGAAAACCCTCCATTGGTATCACCCTAACCTGACAGAGCCTGAAGAATTCTTCATTATCCTTAATCGCAATGAGTCCGCCAATATTGACCAATCCGTCTTTTTTACTGCTCATTAAAAATATATCTGCTAAATCAAAAGTTTCTTTCGCGATTTCTTTTACCGTTTTA
The DNA here is from genome assembly GCA_029559915.1 of Bacillota bacterium. Taxonomy (GTDB): domain Bacteria; phylum Bacillota_I; class Bacilli_A; order Izemoplasmatales; family Hujiaoplasmataceae; genus UBA2289. Next base: position 1,778 of record JAKPZU010000161.1, on the reverse strand, counting down.
TTTTGATAACCATCTTCTCTTAATTTGATGAAATATGCATTTTCCGCATATCTGGCACCATCAATCACTACAGGAATTCCATTTGTTTTGGCGATTCGGTTAACTTCTTTCATATTTGCCAAAGAAACAGGTTGTCCGCCCGCTGAGTTATTGGTAATGGTCATGATGATGGCTGCGATGTTTTCTTTACCCTTTTGCTTGATTAAAGATTCTAACTTCAATATATCAAAATTGCCTTTGAAGGGATAATCCAATTCCAAATCAAAACATTCTTTACAGACGCAGTCAATCGCCCTACCCCCGGCAAGTTCAACATGGGCCCTGGTGGTATCAAAATGGATGTTGCTGATGACATACATTCCCGGCCTCTTTATTAAATTTGGCAAAGCAACTTGTTCAGCGCCTCTGCCCTGATGAGCCGGAATAACATATTTATATCCGGTAATATCCTTAACAGTTTCTTCCAAGCGGAAAAAACTTCTTGAGCCTGCATATGCCTCATCTCCCATCATCAATGCGGCCCATTGAAAATGTGACATAGCTCCGGTTCCCGAATCTGTCAAAAGGTCAATAAATACATCTTCAGACTTCAACCTAAAAGGATTGAAACCCGCCTTTTTTAGCCTTTCGATACGTTCTTCTCTTGATATTAATTTAATCGGTTCCACCATTTTAATTTTGAATGGAGGCAAAGAATAATTATTCATGATAGCTTCTCCTTTGTAAATTTTAAGTTTATGAAAACCCTTTCTTTCCTTTATCAATTATACTATAAAGACCGTTTTAAGTAAACGAAATCTTAAAATGAAAAAAGATTAGAAATTGGCTTTCTAATCTTTAAAGATGAAATTTCGTTGTTGTTTGTATATTTCGACCATATGCCCAATGTTACCTTCACCGGCGTATTTTTCATAATCGAAAAAGTTCTCATTTATGTCAATCCACAATAATTCGTGGATTTCCCTTACCAAATTAACATGATTTTTCAATTTACCGATATAGACATACATTTTCATGTCAATTGGGTACCATGTAAAATCCATGAATGGCCCGACTTTTGCAGTACTACTATAATTTAAGTGTTTTAAATATGAAGGAAAGAACTATTCATTACAAGATCACAGGCGAATCAAAGGCTGAATTTAGGCATTGATTCGCCTTTTTAATTTATTTATTGCAAAACAAAAAAAATATTAAATATATGTAGTGAATAGTAGTGAAGTGTGATATAATGTAGATGGGTGATAATCATGTATATTCGATTAGCAAAATCAAAATACAATAAAGAAGAGTTTGTATACCTCGTCGAGTCCTATCGAGATGAAAAAAAGAAACCGAAACAAAGAGTAATCAAGTCTTTTGGAACTTTATCTGAATTAACAAAGAACAATCCCAACGCTCTAGAAGAGTTGAAAGGTTGGGCCAAAGATTTGAGTGATCAGCAGAAAGAAGAGCGATATGTCTCGCTTTTACTTGATATGAATGAGTCGATGACCAACGAACAGATTCCACTCAACTACGGTTATGTCTTCTTACAAGCATTGTATAACGAACTGAAGATTCCCGAGTTTATCGCAAACTATCAAGCTAAGACTTCAATCAAGTATCCCTTGAACGAGATCCTAGAACTACTTGTATACTCTCGAGCATTGAATCCAGCATCGAAGAAAAGGACCTATGAACAAAAAGGCAATTACTTTTTTGAACTACCGGATTTTTCAATCGATGATGTTTATCGCAGTCTAACTCATCTATCTTCAATGAAAGACGAGTTAACA
>JAKPZU010000132.1 GCA_029559915.1 Bacillota bacterium | reverse complement strand
CAACGTTTTTCATAATATTCCTTGGTATTTGGTAAATAGAATTTGGGAATTACACCCAATATCTTATTTTTTTGGATGATAATGGCGCAGTTAAGTACCAATTGATCGAGAACAATCGGCATCCCCAAAGCCACAACACCTAAAAAAGCATTATTTTTCAAGAAATAATCCAAAGCTTCATAACAATCATCCAAGAGATTCTTGTGAAAGAATAAGTCCCCTGCCGTATAGGAACTTACCGACAGTTCCGGAAAAATTGCCATATGTGAATTTATTTTTTCCAAAGCTAGAAGCATTTCCCTCACATTATGATGGGGATTTGCCACTTCAACTTTAGGTGAAATTAAAGCAACTTTTAAAAAGCCATTTTCCATTATTTATTACCTCGATATAAATCGTTTTTCATGATGTATTGGTAAATCTCGTCTGTAACGTAGAACGGATCCAATGAGTCCCTAAAAGCGCTAGATGAGATATACTGTTTAAACCCAGCGACAATCTGGAAATTATTTTTATATTGATTCAACATTTGATCGTTTTCAATAATTTTTGCGCCATCAAGTCGATTGCGGTTGATGACGATGAATTTGAATTCTTTGATTAGAGCTTCAGCGTTTATCCAACGTTTGATATTAACCAAGTTATCGCTACCGATAATGAATGCCACTTCTTCATCAGGATACATTCCGCTCAGCCTTTTCAAACTTTCATAGGTTCCCAAATAGTTTTGATCGTCAATCTCCAGCAATGAGATTGATGCTTTAGGTAACTCTTGGACCAGGATTTCCAGCATGTCAATCCGGTATTGATCGGCAATCAATGTGCTCTTGTTGTATTTATTGGAAACGGGAAGAAAAATAAAATGATCAAAACCAACCACTTTGTCGATTAAATTATAGATTTCCTTATGTGCTAAAGTCGGGGGATTGAAGGCACCACCAAAAACAACGACCATATGATCACATCCTCAACTTCATATTTTAACATATAAAAAATATAATTTAAAGCAATATTCCCATTATAAATCAACAAATGCTGTGGTATACTAAAAGATGAATCATGAGAAAGGATGCATTTACCATGAATGAATTATATTTGAATGAACTCTTGAATTTCGCAAAAAAAATATTGAACATACCTTCACCAAGCGGTTTTACCGATAATGTCATCAAGCAAATAAAAGACGACATTGAAGCTTTAGGTTATGAAACATCACGGACAAAAAAAGGCAATCTGATCGTAAATGTCTCAGGAAGAACTGATAAAGTTCTCGGATTAAGTGGGCACGTTGACACATTAGGTGCCATGGTTAGAAGCATCAATTCTGACGGAACTTTAAAGTTTACCACTATCGGCGGACCAATCTGGCCGACTTTAGACGGCGAATACTGCACCGTCCATACAAGAGACAATACTGATTATCAAGGAACTTTTCTTTCCACAAGCCCTTCTTCTCATGTTTATAAAGAGGCTTCATCAGCACAAAGAAGTCCGGATACCATGATTGTCAGGCTTGATGAAGTTGTAAAATCTAAAAACGACACATTAAAATTAGGCATAGCGCCAGGAGATTTCATCTTCTTTGATCCTAAAACCACCATTACCAAATCCGGTTTCATCAAAAGCCGCTTCTTGGATGACAAAATCTCGGTAGCTATTCTTTTCACCTTGTTAAAATACTTGAAACAAGAAAATATAGTTCCGGCAATGAATCTTGTCTTCATCATCTCAACTTACGAAGAAGTTGGCCATGGAGCGGCTTACATTCCTGAAGTCGACGAAATGATTGCGGTCGATATGGGGTGCATCGGTGAAGATTTGAGTTGTACTGAACAAGATGTTTCCATTTGTTGCAAAGACTCTAGTGGCCCATACGATTATTCAATCATCTCCAAATTGGTCCAGATTGCTCAGGATAACAAATTAAACTACGCTACCGACATCTATCCTTTCTATGGATCTGACGTATCAGCAGCGATGCGTGGTGGCAACGATTTCAAGGGTGCATTGATTGGTCCTGGTGTACATGCATCTCATGGTATGGAAAGAACCCATAAAGACGCCCTGGAAAACACCTTGAAACTTCTGATTGAATACATAAAATAAAAAGAAATTCCAAATCATTACTTGTGTATAAGCTGATTTGGAATTATTTTTTCATTTGCCGGTTTTGATAAATTCCTGGAAATACTTAGGCAAATCCAGTTTGACATCAACTACGTTTTCCGTAATCGGATGAATGAAATTAGTTTTGTAGCAACATAACATCAGTGGTGTTTGATGTTCAACTTTGTTGTAAATCTTATCGCCCACAATCGGTTTGTTGAAAAATGCTAAATGAACACGAATTTGATGAGGAACTTTGCCGCTAACTTCCAAATTCAATAATGAGAAGTTACGGAATTCTTTTTCCACATGATATTTTGTTGAACAATCATCGCCACCTTCTTCAACTATTTCTCTAATAAAGGAATCATCTTGCTTTTTGATTGGCAGACAAATGTCAAAGTCCTTGACATCCAAGATTCCGTCAACGATTGCCTTAAATTCAAACTTGAGCTCGTTATCAACCTTATTGCTCAATAAAAATTTAATAAAACGATGTTTCGCAACCACAACTAAACCAGAACTTTCACGATCAATCTTGTTGATGAAATGAACCATGTTGTTAAGACCGATTTTTTGAAAATATCCTACTAGGTAATTGGCCAAAGTGTGGGACGGAGTGCTTTTAGATACCGTCATAATCATATTTTCAGGTTTATTAACAATCAAGAGATATTCGTCTTCGTAAACAATATCCAAAGCTGATTCTTCCGGTTTGACATTGGCGTTCAAACCTTCGTCTTCCAAAAGGAAATGGATCTTGTCGCCTTTTCTAACCGTGTCTTTTCTATTTTTGATTTCATTGTTGACAAATATTTTATAATTCTTTTCATCTTTCTGTAAGATGCTGGTTGGGATGTTATTTTCCGTCATGAAACGTTTAATCGTTTCTGGTTTTTTAACCTTGTAAATTAATTCCATAATCTTTCTCACCATACTTTATACAATGCTGTATAACCTTCCTCTTTAAAAGGAAAATAAAAGAATATTATTTGTCCTAAAAAACATTATACCATAAAAAAAGATTAATTACAAAATTAATCTCTCTTGTTTGTTACAAATATTCAATAAATCCAAAGTTCAAACTAGTCTTTGATGCTTAAAAATTTATTGTACCAGTTAAGTACCAAATCCTGATTGAAAGGGAAGTCTTGCTTATCAATCCGTGATTTTAGATTCAACATTTCCTTTGCCAGAATCTGTTTGATATTTTCTGGGTATTGCATCTTTTCTTGGTGCAATTTATATTCGTAAATGTCCAAAATTTTATAATTGAAATCACTGTCAACTTTAAGATCAAGGTCGTAATCAATGTATTTCAGAGCTTCTTCATCAATTAAAACCGGGGATGAAACATTGCAATAATAATTAACGATACCACCCTTGATGATGGCAATGACGTTATACCAATGATTTTTGAAGAAAAAGGCTACAGACGGCTCTCTTGTGTACCAAAATCTGCCAGTGGATTCGATGACCTTGGTTCTTTTGTTGGCAACAATGGTACATTCTTCATTATCTTCTAAAATCACCGCATTTTTCCAAACACGGTGCAAGCTTTTGTCATGTTTATAACTATGGATGACGATTTTAGAACCTATTAGATTATCCATAAACTTTTTCCCTTATTCTTTTAAAAAATCCGGTCCTTTTAAAGTATCGGGTTCACTGGTAAATAAATCATTGTAATCCTGTTGACGCAAGACTTCGTAGATCATCACCGCTACCGTGTTTGCCAGGTTCAATGATCTGATATGGTCATTGATGGGCAGACGCACGCAGCGGGAAAGATTCTTGGCCAATATTTCTTTGGGGATTCCTGTCGACTCCCGACCAAAGATTAAATAAATATTCTTTAATCTATCGCTAAAGTCAAAGCCATTAGGAGCAGTCTTCCCATATCTAGTCAAATAATAATATTCTCCGGGATTTTTGTCAACGAATTCTTCATAGTTTTCATAAACAAAGTAATTGACATGCTCCAAATAATTGACTGCGTCTCTTTTAAGATACTTCGCTTCGAGTTTGAAACCAAAAGGTTTTATTAAATGCAAGATAACGTTAGTACCGGCACAAGTTCTCATGATATTGCCGGTATTTTGCGGTATTTCCGGTTGATACAAGACGACATTAATGCTCATGTTATCTTTTCTTCCTTGCCAATTTTTTCTTTTCTTTATCGACAGCTTCCTGATATTTTTTCTTGTAACCAGGTTTTACTTTTTTACTGATTCTAATTTTCTTTTTTGCCGCGTAATCCAACTCATTTTCAGGTCTAATCCTTCTGTCTCGTGCTTTTCTTTCAACCGCTTGAACTATTATATTGTTCTTGATGGTTTTATATTCGCACTTGACACCCTTTTTTTCCAGTTTATCAAGGTAGGAATTATCATTGAATTCGTATAGTGAGATACAAATTCCATCAAAATCAATTCTTCCGGTTCTGCCGCTGCGGTGGATGTAAAATTCAAAATCTCTTGGTAATTCATAGTTGATGATATGTGAAACGCCGATGATATCGATACCTCGGGCTAAGATGTCAGTAGCGACGATATACTGGAATTCGAGATTGTTGATTCTCTTGATTGTCTGTTTGCGTTTTCTATAATCGATGTCCCCATGAATCAGACAAGTGTTCTTTCCTTCTTTTATCATCCAATCATAGACCAAGTCAGCACTTTCCTTGGTATTGCAGAAGATGATGGCAAGGTAAGGATTTATCACGTTTATGACTTTTTTAAGCATCACGAAGCGATCTTCTTCTTTGGTTTTAAGGAAATAATGACTGATATTCAAATTGGCGATTTCTTCTGGATGAACTTCGACGATAACTGGCTTATCCATATACTTTCTCAAGAATGGTTTCAATCGTTCAGGAATGGTAGCCGAAAAGATCATAAACTTGGCTTTTTGAACAGTTGCGGCTAAATTGTCGACTTGTTCCAAAAAGTTATTATCCAAGGTCATGTCAGCTTCGTCAATCACGAAAAACTTGGTTTTATAGATTTTAAGGACATTTTCCTTGATGACCAAATCATGGAGTCTCCCAGGCGTACCGATAACAAGATGAGGTTGTTTGGATTTTAACCATTCAACTTCCTTGTCTTTATCTTCGCCGCCAATATATAGATGCGCAATAATCGGTTCTTCGGAATGCTTGATCAAATCCAGCGTGAATTTGTGTATCTGAGTTGCCAGTTCCCTAGTTGGTGCGACGATGACCGCATATATATCAGCTGTCGAAGGATCCAATGTATCTAAAATTGGCAATAGAAAAGCATGGGTTTTTCCTGAACCCGTTTTAGCTTCTATCACCAAGTCGTTATCTTTGTCGAATAACTCATATACTTGACTTTGCACTTTTGTTAATTCCTTGAATTTAAGCGCAGTCAACGCTTTATTTAAATATTCGTGCTTAAATTTTTTCATTTTTTAGATTCCTATCTCTTTGTAAAATCTCACGAACTATTATATAATAAATCTACTGATAAGTAAAATGAAAACGAGGTTGTTTGCATGATTGTAAAAAAAATAACTCCCCGAGGATTTTGCAAGGGTGTATATAATGCCATTGAAATTGTGAAAAGCAGCTTGATGGACGACTCCTTGCCAAGACCAATCTACGTCTTAGGGTTTATCGTCCACAATAGGCATGTGGTTCAGGAACTAACTGAACTTGGTGCCATTACCCTTGATGACAGACTTGCCTCAAGAAGTGAATTAGTGAAGCATATCAAAACCGGAACCGTCATTCTATCAGCCCACGGTACCGATGAATTGGTCAAGGAACAGATCAAGGCCAATGGATTAAAACTCATCGACGCTACCTGCATCGATGTCTATAAAACCCACGATTCCATCAGGGAGTATCTGGATAAAGGTTATAATGTCGTCTATATTGGAAAATCCAATCACCCAGAAACCAATGCCTCTTTAAGCATTAGTGATAAAATAACCTTAATTGAATCAGTTTCTGACCTAGATAAAACCAACTTGAAAGAACCGCTTTTCGTTACCAATCAAACGACTTTTTCCCTGAACGACATTTCCCGGATTCATGAAAGAATCAAAGAACTATATCCAAATTCTCTCATTACCGAAGAAATCTGCAATGCCACTAGATTCAGGCAAAACGCCATCATCAAGAATAATACGGATGTTGATCTTTGTTATATCGTCGGCGATCCTAGAAGTAATAACTCCCGAAACCTAGTCAAGATTTCTGAAGAAGAAACCAACACAAAAACATTCTTGATTGAAAGCGTCAAGGATATCAATCCGGCTGATTTAAAAGGCGTAAAAATCGTTTCTGTTTCTTCCGGAGCTTCTACTCCAACCTACCTAACTAAAGAAGTTATCGATTATTTGGAAAGCTTTGATAATACCGCATAAATTTTACTTTATTTTTTTTCATATTTAGTTTATAATATTAAAGACACTAAAGACTTAAAGGTTATGAGGTGAAAGAGATGGCTGATACAAAGAAAAAGAAAAAACCAACCCAAGAAGAAAAAGAAATCAGAACGTATAATCCGACCAAGAGCAAAGCCGGTCGAATCATTTTGTTGATTTTGGCTATTGGGATGTTTTTAGGACTTTTAATTGCCGCAGTTGTAGGCGCTATTGAAGTCTTGAATGGTTTTATCGCCTAATAATTTTCATACTAAAATTAAAATCACTGTCAACTTAAAGACAGTGATTTTTTTATAAATTAATTAATAGTTCTTTAGCTGTGACTTTGGCAGCTTCGGTTACTTGATCACCGCTGAGCATTTTTGCAATTTCCATGATTCGCTCTTCATGCTGCAAGTAACGCACTTCGATTTTCGTGGAATTGCCAACTACCTTTTTAAAGATTGCCAGATGGTTGCTGCCCTCAGCTACGACTTGCGGAATATGCGTAATAGATATCACCTGGGCAATGGTTGAAAGTTCCTTGATTTTTCTGGCGATTTGTTTAGCGATATAGCCGCTGATGCCGGTATCAATCTCATCGAAGATGATTGTCGGTATCTTAAGCGATTTAGCAAAGATGGTCTTGAATGCCAACATCACTCGGCTCATCTCTCCGCCAGAAGCAGTTTTGGCCAGAGGCTTGAGCGGTTCGCCTTTATTGGTTGAAATCAAGAATTCAACTTGATTGATGCCGTCACTCTTGAATGCTGATTGATCAAAGAGATTTTCAGGTAAGATCTCATTAATGTCGATTTGGAACTGGGCATTGTTTATCACCAATTCAATCAAGGTTTGAACAATCTCGCTGGTTATTTTTTGGGCGATGTCCTTTCGGAAGTTGGAAAGATTCTTCACTGACTGCAACAATTCCTGATATGCAGTTTCCACCGCGATGTATTTTTCTTTGATGATATCATCATAATTTTCTACGGTATTGATTTCTTCAGTCAAAAACTCTAAATAAGCAATCAATTCGGGAATACTCATCTGATATTTCTTCATGACTTTATCCAAATCATTGATTCTTTCAATCAATGCTTCATAATCGCTTTTTGTATAGTCCAGACTATCAAGTTTATCATTGATAGTCTGAAAGATATCATCTAGTTCATAATAAATGTTATTAAGGCGTTCATGCAGGGCTTCAAGTTCGCCGGAATATTTGCTTAAAGCTTGAAAATCAGCTTTGATTTCATAGATTTTATCCAATACCATTTCATCTTTTAGATAATATTTGCTCTTTTCCAACATGGTATTGATCTTGTCAATATTTTCTAAAATATTGATTTTTTCCGTTTTTTCCTGATATTCGCCATCTTCAAGCTTCAAGTTAAGTAATTCTTGATATTGGAATTTATAAAGATCTAATTTTTTCAAGGTTTCTTCTTTTTTTCTGATTATTAGATTATACTCTTTAATTCGTTCTTTATACTTGCTCAACAATTCAGTGTAATTATCAAGCAAGGGTTGAATCCGCATTTTACGGAAACTATCAACCAGGTTAAGATAATTATCGGGATTGACCAGTTGATTGGTATCAAACTGTGAATGAATGTCCGCCAGGTAAAGTGCAAGTTCTTTCAAAACTTTCAACGAGGCATTTTGGTTATTGATTTTTACAAGGTTGTTGTTGTTTTTGGAGATAATGCGATTAATTGTCAAAGTTTCGGCATCTTCAAGGTTATTGATGAAAAGAACATTGTTGATTTCCTTGGAATTGACTTGGAAGACACCGGTAATTTCCGCTGTTTCTGCCTTGGAATTAATCATTTCTTTATAAGCCCTTTCACCCAACAATAAAGAAATAGCATCAACAATGATGCTTTTTCCTGCACCTGTCTCCCCGGTAAGAACTGTCATTCCCGGGTGAAAATCCAGATGAATATTATCGATGATGGCGAAATTCTTGACTTCGAGACTTTTGAGCATGTTTACTCCTGATTCAAGATGATTTTAGTAATTGTAATGCTATCCATATGATATTTTGCATATAATTCTTCTTGAGTACCCTGCGGAATAAATTCATCCGGCAAACCGAAGATGGTCAAAGGTTTAAAAATATTTATTTCGCTCATGTATTCCAATATAGAAGAACCCAAACCACTGATTTTTGTCACGTCTTCCAAGACGTAGAGTTCATCATTGTTTTTTAGAAGTTCATCGAGCAGTTTTTCATCAAGCGGTTTAATAAAACGGGCATTGACTAAATTGATGGCTAAATCCTCTTGTTCGACATATTCTTTTAAACGAGTGAAATTATCGCCATAGGCAATAAGGGTTTTCGTGCTGTTTCTTTCAAACTTGACCCAAGAAGGCGATTTTATCACTTCACATTCTTGTCCAAGGTATTTTTCACTGGAATTGCGTGAATAGCGAATTGCCACTGTTTTTTTAGCTGTATTAAAAGCGTAATTCAATAAACTTTCCGCTTCGATTGCATTAGCAGGTTGGACGATTTCAAGATTGGGAATATGCTTGAGAAAAGCAATATCATAAATGCCTTGATGCGTTTCGCCATCACTGCCAACAATGCCGGCGCGGTCAATGCCAATGACGATTTTCGCATTCATTCTCGTCAAATCATGGACGACCTGGTCATAAGCTCTCTGTAAAAACGATGAATAGATAGGCAAAAAGATTTTAAGACCATTTAATGCCAAGGCAGAGGAAAAACAGACAGAAAAGCTTTCACAGATACCGACATCAATGATTTTATCGGGATAGATTTCTTCGAACTTGATTAGTCCCGAACCGGTAATCATTGCCGGTATGACAATTCTTAAGTTTGGTTCATTGGCTGCGTATCTTATCAAGTATTCACTGATAATGTTACTCCAGCTCATGACATTTTCTTTATTATCATTAATAAATTCGCCGGTTTCCACCACAAAAGGTCCAACTCCATGCCAAATACCATTAACATCGTTTTCTGCCGGCAAATAACCTTTACCTTTTTTGGTCACGACATGTAGCACTACGGGTCGATTCTTGTTTTTAATCAATTTCAAGAATTTAATGAGATTTTTGATATCATGACCGTCAATTGGGCCATAATAAGAGAAGCCAAATTCATCGAATATTGTCAAGTTATTGGCAAAACCTCTGATCATGTTCGCAATTCTGACTTTCCACTGATAGATGAATTTAGGCAGTTTGTGATGGGATTTGGTGGCGTAATTATAAAATTTGTTAGACCTGGTTTTATTGAGAAGTCTTGATAAACGGCCAACATTTTTCGATATTGACATTTCATTGTCATTGATGATGATTATCGGTGACATGTCTTTTTGGTGCCCCAAATAATTCAATGCCTCAAAGCTCAAACCTGAGTTAAGTGAACCATCACCAACCACAGCGATATTTTTTTCTTTCGATTTATTGACAGCTTTGGCAAATTCAAAACCCGCTACCGCAGCTATGGCTGTGGAGGAATGTCCTGCTTCCCAAGCGTCGTGAATTGATTCTTCGCGCTTTTGATAACCGGAAAGCCCGTTGAATTTCCGGAGTTTATCAAAATCCTTGGCTCTGCCAGTCAAAATCTTATGGACATATGATTGATGACCCACATCAAAGATAATCCTGTCAGTAGGCGAATTGAAGACGTAATGCAAAGCAATCGTAAGTTCAACTACCCCAAGATTTGAAGAAAGATGGCCTCCGGTCTTAGCGATATTTTCCAACAAAAAAGCACGAATTTCAGCTGCTAATTCGTAAAGTTCTTTTATGGTTTTATCTTTTAGGAATTCCGGGCTAACTATTTCGTGCAAATTCATTGCTTATTCCTTGTTGAAGTCGACCAAGTTATTAGAATCCATCAATTTAACGATGACTTCTTCGGCGTTCTTGAGTTCCTCATGACAGATTTTTGCTAAAGCTATTCCTTCTTGATAGAGCTTTACCGCTTCATCAAGACTATTTTCTCCTGACTCAAGCTTTTTTACCAAAGCTTCCAACTTTTCCAAATTTTCTTCAAAACTTAATTTATTCATTCTCTTCACCTTTCATATTGATGATTTTAGAAGTGATTTCACCGCCAGTAATGGCGATTGTCAAAGGTTCATCCCGAGAAATCTCTTTAAAATGTTTTTTAATTACTCCGTCTTGCTTTACAATCGCAAAACCTTTTTTCATAATGTTGAGTGGATTGACCAGTTCTAATTTTTCAACTAAAGACAAATAGTTTTTTTGCTTTCCAGAAACCAAGTACTGGTAATCTTTTCTTAAATTTTTCAAATATTGCTCAACCAAATCATTTCTTTGTTTAATTTGGTTAAGGGGATTATTCTTCAATAAACGGTCGTAAACAGCTGCGTATTTCAATTCTTTTGTTTCCAACAATCTTAAAGGATTCTTAAGAACATTGCGACTTAAGACTTGTGTATAATGTTTTAAGGCGTTATCATAAAGATTATTAAGTGCCAACGCCATTCTCTGTTCAATCTTGATAATATCATTTCTGACTTCACGATGATTTCTCACAGCGATTTCTGCGGCGTGTGACGGCGTTGAAGCCCTGAAATCAGAAACAAAATCGCTGATGGTAAAATCGGTCTCATGACCTATGGCACTGATGATTGGTAGTTTTGAACCATATATGGCATCGATGACCAACATTTCATTGAAAGCCCAAAGGTCTTCGATGCTACCGCCGCCTCTACCGACAATCAATAAATCGCAGAGTTGGTCTTCATTGGCTTTTTTGATTTGACCGGCAATCGATTCTTTGGCCATCGGACCTTGAACCAAAGCCGGATAAACGATGATTCTTGTCATCGGAAACCGAGTGTTGATGACATTAATGATATCTCTTACCGCCGCTCCGGTCGGTGAGGTGATGACGCCGACAGTTTTAGGAAACCTCGGCAAGCTTTTTTTATGGCTTTGATCGAAATAACCCTTTTTACCCAATTCTTCCTTTAACTTTTCATATGCCAAATATAAATCGCCGATACCATCCAAATCCATTTTCTGGATATAGATCTGATAAGTGCCATATGCTTCGTAAACCGAGATATAACCTTCAACGATTACCTTGTCTCCGTCTTTGGGATTGAAAGATAGATTTTTGGTGCTGGAGACGAACATCACGGCGCTGATTTGCGATTGGTCATCCTTTAGGGTCAAATATAAATGACCTCGAGAATGACGTTTGAAATTGGAAATTTCCGCCTTTAACAAAACGCTCTGCAGTTCGGTGTCGTTATCAAACTTGAATTTCAGATAACGATTTAAGGCCGTAACTGTCAAATACTGTCTAGTCACTGTGTTTTTCCAAATAGATACGAATATTTTCCAGAAGGCGGTTATTGAATTTCTTAGCCAAATCGTCGTCAAGATTTGAATATATCTTAGTAATTTCCAAAGCTTCGTTGATTGCTACTTGATAAGGTGTTTTCAAGTATTTGATTTCATAGGTCGCATAACGAATGATTGCCAGATCGACATAATTCAATCTGTCAATCGTCCAATTGTTTAAATTGGTTGATATTATTAGATCTAAATCTTGATATTTCTCGCGCAAGTCGAAAAAAGTCTGACTGATTTCAGACGGTATTTCTTCAAAGTTGATTTCTCCACTAAAGATATCTTGATAGATCAATTTGATGATTTCTTCACGAAAAATTCTTTTTCTCATTAGTTGTTTTAAAATCATCACTTTATAGGCATATTGCTAGATGACTTTTTCCCCTTGCTAATAAAATATTTTATCACAATTCAAACAAAAATTAAAGCAATAAAACCAGAGAAAAAAAGCATAGTTTCCTATGCCTTATTCCTTCTGTACAAAATTGCTTCATAAGGTTTAAGGTTCATTGTTTCCTTAAGACTAACCCTGTCGCCATAGAAATATTCAAATCCTCTCAAAGAGACATCTTTTAAGGAGATTTCAATTTCATAATCCCTGAAATTGGCAATCAGTAAATAATCTTTATCTTTACCCTTATTGATATAACAATAACTTTCATTATCATCGATATTGATAAATTCAATTTTACCAAAAACAATGTTTTTGGCATCAGCAATGCGGTGTTTCAAGATAAAACGATAGGTATTTAGGATTGAATTTTCATCATATTCCTGATTTTCAACATTTATTGTTTTGTAGTTGTAGTTGGTCTTGATCCAAGGTTCAGCTTTAGAAAATCCGCCATTAATGGAACTGTTCCATTGCATCGGCGTTCTCGCGTTGTCTCTTGAACGGTCAACTATCGCCTGTAGTGCTTTTTCTTTGGTTGCGCCATTATTAAGCATATTGTTATATTCTGTAAAGACTTCCACATCCCGAAAATCAGAGATGTCGTCATATAAAACATTAGTCATGCCGATTTCTTCGCCTTGGTAGACAATTGCCGTACCAGGCATGAAATATAGCGTCATCGCCAACATTTTGGCAGACTTTTCCCAATATTTTTCCGTGTTGCCATAATGTGACACAACGCGCGGTTGATCGTGATTATGCCAATAGATTAAGTTAAAGCCTTCATTGCCCACAACCTGGTATTGATGGTCATAACTTTTTTTGATGTCGGTGACCCTAAGTTCGGTTTTTGACCACTTGCCGGTAATGGCTGGTTCGGTATAACCGGTATCTGCCCAACAATGACCGAAATGAATCAAGAGATTGAATTCATGAGAATTGAAACCCACATATTTTCTGACCTCTTCTTTTGTAGCTCCACCTGATTCACCCAAGGTCAGAAGATTGTAAGGTTCAAATAACTCCAAGGCCAATTCCTTGATGTATTCATGGTGTTTTGGCAATGAAGAGAAATTTTCATATCCCGGCAAGCCGTCTGGAAAATCCCAATTCTTTTCCAGATGATTGGCAGCGTCGACCCTAAAACCGTCTATTCCTAAATCAATCCAGTATTTGATAATCTTTTTCATATCGTTTTTCATGTCTTCATTGCGCCAATTCAAGTCCGGCATTTTTTTGGAAAAGATGTGAAGATAATATTCATCGGTAGCCTCATTATAGTCCCAGGTCGGACCACCAAACCAACTAATCCACCTTGTCGGTCTTATCATCAAACCATCGGCATCACGTTTTCCTTTTTGCCAAATGTAATAGTCGTGATATTTATGATGGAGAGGATGGGTTGGATCCTTGGCAATTTTGAACCATTCATGTTCATCAGAAGTATGATTCAACACCAAATCAACTAGGACTTTCATATCCAATTCCCGAGCTTTTTCAATCAATTGCTTAAAGCTTTTGATATCGCCATAATCAGAACTTACTGAATAAAAATCCCTGACATCGTAACCGTTGTCGTCCATTGGCGAATCGTAATGAGGTGATATCCAAATCGTCTCAATACCGATGCTCTTGAGATAAGACAATTTTTCCGCTACTCCCAGCAAATCACCAATGCCGTCATTGTTTGAATCATTGAAACTACGTAAATATATTTGATATATATTAGTGGTCATCCACCATTTTTTTTGCATTACTTTCCTCCGCTTTTCAACAGTTTTAGATTGTCGATTTTTGCATATGCTTCACCCATTACAAACTTGATGGATTTTTCCACCAAGAAACTCTTGGTCAAACTGGTTTTTTGATGGTCAAAGATCAATGTCAAATTCTTTTCCTTAGCTATCTTTAAGAAATGTTCAATTCCTTCACCCATGGCTTCTTCACTACTAAAAATCAAGAATTCAATTTGATTTAAATCAGTTATATTACGAAAAGCAAAGTTTTTGAAAACATTGAAAAAGGCCAATCTTTCTTTTGGTAATTCAATTATATCCAAAGAACGATATTCTTCATAATCGATGGCATAGATTATTTCCGAATTATGGAAACTCTTTTGATTCAGTCGTTTTTTCATCTCTTTGAAAGCATCTTTGTCAAGCAAGGTCTTGAGCGATAGCGGAAAGATGAATTTAGCCTTGACATTGGCCAGCTTGACGTCTTTTACCAAAGTCTTTATCAAGAGTTGGTCCCAGGCATTTTCTAAATTGTTAGCTTGTAAAACTCGCTTCAATGATGGCTTGTTGCCAAGTAACACTCGGTGTAAAATATCGACGAAGAGATATTCGTAGCTCGAAGTTTGCCAATCCACAACAAATTGATATGACAAACGGATATTGTTCTCTAGCAGTATCTTCTTGGCATTGACCAGAATGGTCCCTGCAACTTCCTTATTGGTCCGATAAGCTTTGCTGTCAGCTAAAAATCTAATATCGGAAGTTGTCAAACTGTTCAAGTATTTCAAATCTTCTAAATCCGTTTTGGTTATCCGGCCTTGAATATTGATTTGCGAGACCCTGATTTCAATTCGTTCATCAAGACTCTTGGTCAATTCATCGTAAATGCGTTTACTGATGCGTTTATCCTTAGTCTTAAGCAATAGGTAAAAATTATCCAAACCTTCAAGATAAAGATTTTGAAAGTAATTTCGTGAACTTTCCTTCAAGGTATGGTAGATAAATTCGATAGTTTCATCATACCTTGTAAAGGTATAATCTCTGAAGAAATCATGATAATTCCTGAGATTGAACATCATTACTGAGACATCATCCTTGATGACTTCTTCCGTGATGAATTTATAATCATAAAATTTAGTGGTTACTTTCTTTTCTTCTAGGATTTCTCCCAAGAGGTAAAGATCCATTTCATCCTTAAATATCTTGAAATTGATAGTTTTGATCTTATTTCCCTGATATTTAAGCGCAAGCGAATCCTTGCCCAATAATTCGTCGACATAAACATTCTTGACTAAACGGCTCTGGAAGTCTTCCATGCTCATATAATCTTCTTCAGTTTCCAAAAGTTCTTTCGCTGCCTCGTTCAGCAGTCTCAAGTTGTTTTCTTTCAAAAGAATCAAGGCTAAATTTTCTTTTTCTAGGATTAAAGTCAGGTTTTTCAATAGGTTATCCCTGGTTTTATTCTCGTTAAAATCCTGAATTAACTTATTTGTTATGACAATAGCGTAATCAAAGATTTTTTTAGCATTGTAAAAATCATCAATAGAAAGATAAAAAACCAAATAATCAAAATCTCTCATCTTCTTGACAAAAATATACTTCGTCTTTTCGGTCAAAAACAAATCATTGCTAAAAGTTGAGATGATTTTAGCGTCATATACTTCCTGGTATTCTTGAGCCACTAAAAAAGCAAAGACATTCTTATCACTAGCCGCTAAACTAACGTTTCTTTCCAACAATAACCCTTTGGTATAATGATTGATCTTGACGGTACCATCCATTAATTTTACATGGACAAGCTTCTCAAACAATTTGAGATAATCAATCTCCTTGAAAACGGTCTGGATTATTTTTCTTTCCTTGGTAAACCGCAAATTATAATTATTGTCGATAAATCTAAGGACGAAATCATGGACATTAGCGAATCTTTCAGTATTTTCCTCGATTTCCTTAATTAAAGCCGTAATAATAGCTTCTTCACTATGGTTGTTGAGCTTCTTCATCAACTTTAAGGCCGCCTGATAAAAAGCCAAACGTGACTGTCTCGATAACACCCGTTTCATTATCGGCAAGTGTTTTTGATAGAATGAATAGGCTTCAGCCGGTTGATTAAGTGCGATTTGTATATTGATGTAACGATCAAGATAACGATATTTGTTATTGGTCTTGATAAAGTAATCCTGATAAACCGCCAAAGCTTTCAAATAGTCTTGTTCATGCATCAACAAATCGCATTCAGCCAATAAAAAGGCGTGATTTTTCTTAGTGCGATCAAAGAAAACGGCTTTTTGATAATGCTTCTTGGCTGCTTCATAATTATCGATTTTTAGATAAAGCATCGATAACTTCAGATATTTATTGACAAGATTCTGATTGGAAATGTTATCTTTGATATTTTCGAGGATATTAATTGCTTCTAAATTGTCATTCAATCCTTCATAAGCTACTGCGTAATAGAATTTCTGCATCA
>JAKPZU010000116.1 GCA_029559915.1 Bacillota bacterium | reverse complement strand
TCGTGCCAACCTGGAATATGTGGAAACCAATTTTCAAGAAGCCCGGCAGAACTTTGAAGCCAAACAGGAAGAACTTGCCCGCTTCCGCGATGCCAACGTGAACCTGACCTCCGCCATGGCTCGCACCAGGGAAGAAAAACTTCAGTCCGAATACACCCTCTTACTGGGCGTCTATACTGAACTTGCTAAGCAAAAAGAACAAGCCAAAATTACCGTCACAGAAACCACCCCCATTTTAACCGTTATTGAACCAGTAGTTGTTCCGGTCGAAAAATCAGGGCCATCCCGAGCCCGGATGCTTATCATTTATACATTCTTGGGCCTTATTGTTGGAGTAGGGTGGGTGCTAGGGGTTCCATATTTGAAGGATACTTTCAGTAAAGTAAGGATCAAAAGTTAATTATTTAACGATTCATAAATGTCTATACCGTATTAGCTTTATTATGCAATATGGTATTTTTTTATATGTAAATTTCTAAAAAATGAACTACAAAACGGTTATTTTTGAAAAAATTGCCAATAACGATTTAGTTGTTGGCATATTTGGTTTAGGCTATGTTGGACTTCCATTAGCGACGAGTTTCGCACAGTCAAATGTTAAGGTTATTGGATTTGACAAAAATCCAGAGAAAGTAAAAAAGGTTAATCTGGGAGAAAACTACATTAAAGACATCAATGACAACGATTTCAGAGAAGTGATCGGAAACAAGTCACTGGTTGCTACAGATGATTTTTCCCGAATTAAAGAATGTGATGCAATAATAATTTGCGTTCCAACACCGCTGGATATTTTTAAGAAGCCGGACATGAGTTATATTATTATTGCTTGTACTGAAATTGGGAAAAACATGAAAGCTGGCACGTTTATAAGTCTTGAAAGTACAACTTATCCAACAACAACAGAAAATCTAATGCTCCCAATTCTAGAAAAAGAATCAGGTCTGAAACAAGGTATAGATTTTTGGTTAGGGTATTCCCCTGAGCGTGTTGATCCGGGTAATGATACTTACAAAACGAAGAATACACCCAAAGTATTTGGAGCAATGTCTGAAGACGGAATCGAAATAGGTCAGGCCATTTATAAAAAAGCTATTCAAAATATTCATGTAGTTAGTTCACCACGCGTTGCAGAAATGGTGAAAATACTTGAAAATACATACAGGCTTATTAATATCAGCCTGATTAACGAACTGGCATTATTGGCAGGAAAAATGGATATAAATATATGGGAGGTGATAGAAGCAGCTAAGACGAAACCTTTTGGTTTTCAGGCATTTTATCCGGGACCAGGTATAGGAGGACATTGTATACCATTGGACCCTTTTTATCTTGAATACATTGCAAAATTATACGATTTTGATCTGAGTATGATTCATACAGCAGGTCATATTAATATGAGAATGCCTCATTACATGTATATGAAGATAACGTCTGCGTTAAATAAAAACAAGAAATCTGTAAATGGGAGTAAGGTTTTCTTCTTAGGTGTTGCTTATAAACCAAATATTGATGACGAAAGAGAATCCCCGGCATTAGAACTTATTGATATAGTTGCCAATAAAGGCGCTCTTGTTTCTTACAATGATCCATATATTTCAAAGATAACAACACATAAAAAAGTGTCGTTGAATTCAATTGAATTGACTGCCAAAACTTTATCAGAAGCAGACGTTGTTGTTATCACAACAAATCATAAAGATTATGTCGCAGATTTTATTTTAGAACATGCGAACTTAGTGGTTGACTTAAGAAATGTTATTGATTCAAAAAGCGAAAAACTCTATAAACTCTAAAGTGAATGAATAAACGAATTTGTGTTATTGGAGGTGGAAGATGGGGGCAAAAACACATCAAAACACTTTATAAAACGGGGAACCTTGCTGGCATTGTGGAGAATGATCCAGATAGATTAAAAGAACTTTTAAAATTATATCCTGTTAATGGATTTAATTCTGTCAGTAATGCAAGTAAAGAAAAATTTGACGGTTATATTGTCGCAACTCCGGCTGAGACGCATTATACTATCGGAAAACAATTATTGGAACTTGGGTTGAATGTTTTGATTGAAAAACCTATGGCGCTTAAATCAGAGCATTCTGAAGAATTGATAAATATTGCAATAAAGTCAGGATCCCATTTGATGGTTGGCCATGTTCTACTCTTCCATCCGGCAATTAGAAAAATTAAAGAATTGATTGATGAAGGCAGAATCGGTCAAATGTATTATGTTTATTCCACACGATTAAATACAGGTACAGTAAGGACAACTGAAAATGTATTCTGGTCTTTTGCTCCACATGACATTTCAGTGTTAGATTTTCTAATTGGAAAACCAGCAATAAAGATTGAAGCAAAAGCATCAACATTCCTGCAACCCGGTATTGCTGATTTTACGATGGCTCAATTGTCTTATCCTGACAACATACAAGGCCATATATTCACTTCATGGTTGCATCCAATCAAAGAACAAAGATTGATTGTTGTTGGAAGTAAGGCTATGATTTCTTTCAACGACTCATCCAAGGAAAAAGAGGTTATCCTTCATCATAAACATTTTCATTTTGAGAAAGGTATACCTGTTAAAATGGAAAAAGATGATGAGATAATTCCTTACGAATCAAAATTGCCTCTTAACGAAGAGTTAAACTATTTCATCACTCACATTGATTCAAAAATTGAGATAGCGGACGGGAAGTCAGGACATGAAGTTGTTAAAATCCTGGAATCTGTTCAAAACATAATTGGCAACAATTAACTTTTATTAATTAATATGGAAAAAGATTTTTTCGTACACGAAAGCAGTTACGTTGATAATGATGTAACTATTGGTAAAGGAACCAAGATCTGGCATTTCTGCCACATTCAAAAAGGAGCACAGTTAGGTGAAAATTGTTCACTAGGTCAAAATGTAAACGTTGCAAATAACGTAAAAGTTGGCAATGGGGTTCGTATTCAAAACAATGTATCAGTCTATGAAGGAGTAGAAATTGAAGATAATGCGTTTTGTGGACCGTCATGTGTTTTCACTAACGTAACTATTCCGAGATCTCATTATCCCGTACATGGAATATATGACAAGACGCCTATCAAATGGGGTGCATCACTTGGTGCTAATTCTACGATTGTTTGTGGCCATACTGTAGGTCGCAGTGCGCTTATTGCTGCTGGTGCAGTGGTAACAAAAAACGTAAAGGACCATGCTTTGATGGCAGGAGTTCCCGCAAGGCAAATTGGATGGGTTTGCGAATGTGGAGTTCGTTTGGAGAACAATCTTTCCTGTAAAAAATGTGGGAAACAATATAAAGAAACAGAAACTGGTTTACTAGAAATTAAATAATTTATAAGTATATGCAATTTAGAGACTTAATCAAACAATACAACGTACTAAAGCCTGAAATGGATAAGGCTATGTTGGATACAGCTGCTTCCGGTGGTTACATAATGGGGAAAGCCGTCAAAGAATTAGAAACTATGTTGGCCGAGTATGTGGGTGTAAAGTACTGCATCT
>JAKPZU010000096.1 GCA_029559915.1 Bacillota bacterium | reverse complement strand
AAATAAGGAAGATATCTTCTCTTACACAAGCTTTTTTGACTAAAATTAGACGTTTTTTATTAGTTTTACTTAAAAATCAAAAAAACAACCTAGTTTTCATCAACTAAGTTGTTATTTGTCAACAGTCTGGAAAGCAGTTAGGGGTTAGTCTAACTGCTTTTTATATTTTTTATTTATTTAGTTCTTACAATCTTAGGCATCTCTGTCAAGGTAAAATTAGCTGAGTTGATTCTATAGGTGTTGGTTCCGTCGCCTTCAAGTTGTTCCGGGTTGGTAAAATATAGTTCAATGTTACCTTTTACCTGAACTCCAAGCAATGAAGTCACATTGGTGTATATTTTGATTTTGGTGAATTCGTTAATCTGTTGAGGGTCATAGAAGACGTTGTCATTATCGATAATCAGGTTTATGATGATGTTGTTACGTTTGGTTTGTTCATTGTAAAGTAAAAATGCTCGACTCTCATGTTCAGAGGGAGGAGTGATGAATTCGTAGTTGATGCCATTTCTTTCAAACCTCAATTTATCGAATGTTATGCTTGATACTATCTTACCCTCAATTACTCTAAAAGGAATTTTTAAAGAAATGAAACGGTAATTTTTTGGATTATCAAAAATCTCATTTTCATGCAAATCGGATTTTATCATATGAAAATTCATGCTTTTTCTTTGAATCATTCTTTCGATATAGCGAACTGGTTCTTGATATATCAACATGCGGTCCATAAACTCAATAATAGAGTAATTGGTGGAAGCGAATTGTTGTTCACGGAAAAGTTCAGCACGCTTATTGGTATCATCGTTATACTTGACGACGGTTTGATTATGTCTAAGAATCAGCAAACTAAAAAGCATGCTTGACAAAAAAGAAGCAAAAGCAACAAACAAAGTCGCAATTCTTATGCCGATAACATTAAAATTTTGATCTAGCCAGTCGCCGATAATCAGCATGAACAAAGCAATGATAAAAACTATGGAACCAGCAACGCCTATGACTGTAAAAATAGAAATTTTCTTATCTTTCATAAAAGTATACCGCCTTCATATTTTGATATTGTTCAATAATTATAGCACGTTTTTTATAAAAGTCCAGTGGTTTAATGGGGAATGTATTCCAGTATTATATTTTGAAGAATAGTATGTTTTTATAATTTAAAATTATGAGATATTGATATTCGAAATTTGCAATTTTTTTCCTAAAAAAATAATTATCAAGATAAAAAAAAGAAGATATGATAGAATATTTATAATGCTGATTAAATACAGATATAAAAACATAGGAGGAAAATATCATGTTTAAAAACCATGGACATTTAGATTTATCGAAAGAAACAATGACTTTAGTCATAAGTTCCGATATTGAAAATTTGCTGGTCAACGAAATTTTTACACTGTTGGGAATTCAGAAATCAGAACTGGAAAATGATTTGGAGGTTATTAGAACCTTGGGTAAACTAACTGCCAAAAAAGTAATCGTTCTCAACCAGGACAAGATGATGGAAAACGCTAAAATTTGGGAAAAAATCAGAGATTTGAAGGAAGACGTTTTGTTTGTTCTAGATACTTTCGGCAAAACAGACTTAAGATTATTGTTTGAAAACCTTGTGACTCAAAGTTATCGTTTTTCTCATTTCAAGTCAAAAGATAAAGTGCGCAACTATGGCATTCATTATGTAAGTTCTACAAATCTCGATGAGGTTATTAAAGAAGCAATTATAATTGGGGAGGCAATCAATAAGGTAAAAGAATTGGTCGATACGCCTTACAACCATTTGAATGCGAAAAAATTGGCGGAACACGCTTTAACCTTAAAAGAATTAGAAAATGTTGAAGTCAATGTTTATGGTAAAAGAGAATGTGAAACTATGAATATGGGCGCTTTTTTAGGTGTTAATAAAGGCAGTAAAGATGAACCGCAATTGATCCATATCAGATATAAAGGAAATAACGCCTCAAATGAAATTACAGCTTTGGTTGGAAAAGGAGTTATGTATGATACCGGGGGTTATTCTCTTAAAACTTCTACCGGTATGCCAACAATGAAATGCGACATGGCTGGAGCTGCAACAGTTTTAGGTGCTTTGGAAATCATCGCTAAAAGCAAATTCAAAGCTAATGTCGATATTGTGATTGCAGCTACCGACAACAAGATTGGCGACGACGCAATAGTGCCTGATGATATTTTGACAGCCGCAAATGGCACAACAATTGAAATTATCTCTACCGATGCAGAGGGAAGATTAACACTTGCGGATGCATTATGGTTTGCCCAAAAAGAAGGCGCAACAAAATTAATCGATATA
The DNA here is from genome assembly GCA_029559915.1 of Bacillota bacterium. Classification (GTDB taxonomy): domain Bacteria; phylum Bacillota_I; class Bacilli_A; order Izemoplasmatales; family Hujiaoplasmataceae; genus UBA2289. The sequence continues at coordinate 12,141 of JAKPZU010000096.1, read as the reverse complement.
GCTACCTTGACAGGTGCTGTAGTTGCTGCTTTAGGCAAGGAATATACAGGCGCATTCACCAATAACCAAGCTTTCTTGAATGAACTGATGAATATAAGCGAAAAGACTAAAGAAAAGCTTTGGCAAATGCCTATTACCGAAGGCTACCGCAAAGAACTGAAGAGTTACGCAGCCGATTTAAGAAATAGTGGAACCTCAAGAACTGCAGGAGCGAGTGTAGCAGCGGCTTTCTTGGAAAAATTCATTGAAAACAATCGACCATGGATTCATTTGGATATTGCGGGAACTGCTTTTGATGAAAAAACTGGCGGTTCAGGAATTATGGTAAAAACTTTAGCTGAATTTTTTAGATAGAAAATAAAGCATCACCTTAGACGTGATGCTTTTCTTTTTTCTTTGGTTTGAATTACAGCTATTAATTTGATATAATATTCAAGAATATATATAAGAAAAAATAACTGCCACCGGGTAGTATTGCTTTAAGCATATCGTTATACATCGTTAGGTCTTTGAAGATGTATCAATGATAAGCTTATTTTTTTTAGAAGAGGTCGATTATGAGAAGAATGCTCAATTTTAATTTAACGAAGTTTGAAATCTTTATATGGATATTTTCTTTAATTTCTTTATCAGTTTCATATCTTTTGACTGATTCCACTCTTTTATTCTTGTTATCAACAATAATTGGAGTTACAGCCCTGGTATTTTTGGCAAAAGGTGAGCCACTTGGACAGGTGTTGACTATTATTTTCAGCACACTTTATGCGATAATAGCATATGAATTGCGATATTATAGCGAGGTGATAACTTATTTGGGAATGACAATGCCAAGCGCTTTTATCGCTCTTTTAATTTGGTTAAAAAATCCATTCTTGAAGAATAAGTCGGTGGTCAGAATAGAAAAGTTGACACAAAAAAAATATTAGCTTCATTAGTCTTAACGCCCGTAGTTACATCTTTATTTTTCTTAATACTTAAAAATCTTTCAACACCTTATTTATTAATTAGTACAATTTCCATCGCCACTAGTTTTCTAGCGGCATTGATGATGTTTTTTAGATCTCGTCATTATGCGATTTTTTATGCCTTGAATGATCTAGTTTTGATTATTCTATGGTTGCTAGCGACATGGAAGGACCTATCATATTTTCCGATGGTAATCTGTTTCATTATCTTTTTTATCAACGATTCCTATGCTTATTTTAGTTGGAAAAAATTGAACATTATACAGATGGGAAGTCTAAACAGTTGATAGGAAATATATGAAAAAAGAGCAATTTCAGATTGCTCTTTCTTTTTTATTCAGCTTCAAAAATTAAAATATACTCAGTACTCAAAGGACTTACCAAGAACCCGGCATCAACACACTCATTGATAATCTCGGTGAGATGTGTAGCGTTGATTCGTCGATCGATGACAATATAGTCAATCGGTTCGTTTGGATGATAGATATTATAATAATCATAGTCATAAACATAATATCTTTGCGATAAATAAGGTGTTAAATATCCGGTAGCGACAACGACTTTGTCTTCAGGAATATCAAGCAAAGTTTCCAGCATGTCTTCGTACATTACCTGATTTTCTTGATAATTCTTAAATACCCAATCTCTTTCCTTCAAATAAGCCCCGCCATGGATTAGTGAAACTGAAAGACCAAGAAGAGCGAAAATATTTATCAGGTGAGAAACCGAAATATTGGTCTTGATGAAGGTACGGTCTCGATTGTCTTTTTCTGCCAAAAGTAGAAGAAAGATCAGTAATGTCACACTACCATAGAAATATTGAAATCCAAATTGATGCTGGTAAGGATAATTGCTGAGATAGTTCATGATAATCAAAGGGACTGTCAAGAAGAAAGCGGCTTTGTTTTTTATCATTAAAGGCAATATTCCCAATGAACCAATTATCAGTAACATCGTGTTGATTTTTAAAGGCGTGAAGAAGGTTGCCAAGAAAAAAGTCGGATTAAGCAAGAAACCGGTAATAATCCCCGTAAGTCCTGCATCATTTGCGATATTGATGTTGCTGTAACGCCAGAACATTGCGCCATCACCAGTTTCATTCAAGAAATTTGTGACGATTAAAAAATAACTGATAGCAGAAACTGAAATCAATGTACCGAGGACAACACCCTTGATATTGATTTTATTTTCTTTATTATTGAAGATTTCTGAAAAGACAATGAATAATCCGATGAAAAATAGATATAATCCGGCGTCTTCTTTTATCAACAAAGTCAAACCAGTTGCTATAAATAAAGGCAAGGCTTTTCTTTTGAGTGCAAAATAAATAACAAATAGCAACAATGGAGCCAAAAAACAATTCTCATGCAAATCATAAAAACTACTGGTAATCAATGCTGGTGAAAATGAATAGATCAAGCTAGCAACGACACTAAAGAATTTATTGGTCTTGAAATGCTTCATCAACAACCATAATGGTATTAATCCACTGGCAACTATCAAGATCTGCAGTACTTGCAGAGTTTCAGGAAATGGTAAAATCATATAAATCGGTAACATTAAATAATAGATTGGCGAGAAGTGGACGAGATTATGAGATATAGCCACACTTCTTTCCAAAGTTGTGACCATGCCTTCAAAATTTTTCATATTATGGAACATTTGAACAAATATGCCAAAATCGTAAGTTGAAGCACCAAAAACCTTTACTCGGTAAACCATAGCCAAAGACAAAAAGACAATCTGTGACAGTATCAGGATTCCCACGATTATAAGAACATTTTGCCAGACAGTTTTTTCTATTGGTTTTTTGAGATAGTAATCATTTGCGACCTTGAACATCAAGTATAGGAATGTCAATATTCCAAATAGCCAAAGAGCTAATGACCATCGTTCTTTCATGTGATCATAATAGATCAAACCGTTGTCAATCATGGAACCATTAAAGGCATCAGGCGGAATGTAGTCTGTTTTTGATTTAAGGATATAAATCACAATCAAGGCAATAAAAATCAAGACATTAATTATACCGAAGACTAAATCAATAATCTTTACTTTTTTAGACTTGTCAACTTCCGGTTTAAATAAATTCAGGGAAATTGAACTGAACAAAGCAGGAATGCCGAAGATTATTGAACCTATGGCCAATGATTTAACCGGTGAGAAATAAGCGAAAAGCAAGATGAAGACCAACCATATAAAAGACATTACTATTTCAATATTTTTCTTTAATAATTGATTCAATAGAACGAAATATACCAAAAAATTAGGAATAAAAATCAAAAAGAAGAACTTAAATTCTTCAGGATTGACCAATCGCAAATTATAATAATTTCTGATTAAATCATATTTTAAAATGCCACTGATGGCAGAGGTAAAGAAAGCCATTATCAAGGCGCTAAAGACTTCCAATAATATTTGTTTGATATTAGTGTTTTTCGGTATCGATTTTTCAACTAGTTCCATCAATATTTCCTTAGTATGCGGTTAGTATTTTATGTTGTTTCATTTTACTTATACAGTATATCATTTTTTACCTATTTTTAAAATGGTTTTTTGGTTATGAAAAATAAAAAACACATCAAGAAAACTGATGTGTTTAATCTAAATATTAGTAACTCAAAAATTATTCTTCAAGACCAAAATGCATAATTAATTCTCCACCAGTTACATAGCTGTCATCGAATACTATTCCCGAGCCTTCAAACATCTTGTTCAAAGTTTCTTTTGGTATCACTATTGCATTGTCGACCATTAAACTTTCATCAAAAACAGAGAATAGCATAGTCAGAATCTCATTGTCAAGTTCAATTTCACCTATGTTCGCTTCAATGATGGTCATTACCATGTCACCTTCGGCATTCATGGTGACGTTGCTTGAAAGATTAAATTGCATATCGAATGTACCAGGAAAATCAGTTTTTGATAAAGTCATCTTCAAATGAATCGACAACTCATCTCCTGACATTCTGACAAAAAGATTGGTTGAATTGAACATGTATTCAATCTCTTCACCTTCTAGCATGAAAGTTAGAGGAAACTCGAACTGAACCTTATCGCCGAGAGTATAATCTAAAATGGCGTTAACGTCTTCTTCGGTGAGGTTGATTTTTGGATTGAAAGGATCGGCAATCATGTTGCTGGCAGCGCGCATCGCTAAAGCGGCCATGAAGGCGGTTTTGTCTGAATCACTTTCCCAACGATCGAACGGCACTTCATCCATATCGCTCACTAATCTACGGAAAACCCCTAGATTTAGAGATATATCAAAACCTTCCTCGGACAAATCCAAAATCAGTAAATTTTCTTTGTATATAACTTTCAATAAAGCCGCAAAGGTTGGATCTATCTCATATAGATAGTCGGTGAGTTCTGCTTCACCAACGGTAAAGCTCATCTCTTCATAATCGAATGAACCAAAACTTAAGTTTTCGGCAATCAAATCATTCAAGCTTTTTTGAGTTAATGAATTGATTACGAAGTTAGCTAATTTAAAGGCTGATTTAAGAGGCAGTTTCAATTTCCCAACTTCGATTTTATTGACCTTCAAGAAGTATTGATCATTTTCCGACAAGACGATGTCAAATATGATTTCAAGCCCGGTCTGATAGATTACTTTCCCGCTGTTGCTGACATAATCAGCACCAGCAGTTATGGTTACTTGGTCATCAGTCAATTCTGCCCATGCACCCTTAAGACCGACATTGTTTCCGAATACAGCCATATAAGTATATGCCAATTCTCCTTCATAAGCACTGTCCATATACTTAGGATTTTCTTTTGATAATTCTTTTTGAACTGCTCGGTTGATAAACGCTTCATCAATTGTCAAAAATATTATGTCTTCTTCGCTATCGGTTATCATTTCCTCTAGTTCCGAGTCAAGATTGCTGTAGAATTGAGTTTCTGATTGTACATTATATTGTTCGACCGGAGGGGTAGTTTTCTTGTGTAGCAAGACAAGTGGTATAACTACGAAAATTGTAACTAGTATTAAAACAACAATCACAAGCTTTAAAATTATTTTTAAAAGTGTTTTCATCATGTTTACCTTTCCCTTATATTTACATCTATATTTACATTTTACCAGAGCGAAGGAATTTAACAATTTGTCATGACGATATTTTTATTATATTGCTTTTTTAATTTGTTTCCAACCTTATAGTTTTTCTATTAAGCAATCTTGGTAACTCGAAAGCCAACAAATAGATGATAAATGTAACTAGATAACCAAAAATGATTAAAGAAATCATATATATGACATTAACTTCAAAATTACCAATATTACTTATTTTACCAAGATCAAAGAAAAACTCCAGTGGAGTACCGCTTTCCGGATGTTGAGCGTAGAAGTAGTTGGCATTCAAATCAAAGGCGATACGGAATATGTTATTGATAAACAACGATAACACGTATAAAGTTGTGATCAATACTGATACAGAAACATATTTTTTGATATTCAACCTTATGAAACCATTGGTGTAAGCAAATATAGTAATAAGAACAATTAACATATGCCCAAAAATATAAGCTTGCCCTCTAAAAGTGAGGATATTGGCATAGTTTTCCAATCCATCCGCAAAAATCAAAGATAGATAAGCCAAAGGCAAATTGAATAGAAAAGCTAAACCAAAAGCAGTGTCACTTTTCTTCCAAAAAGCATAAAGCAGAACGAAATTTGCAAAATGGCAGATTTGCAAGGGGATTATTTCGTAATCCATCTTAAATCCACTCAAGACAAAAATTTCGATGTTTCTGGCAAAAAGCAATAATATTGCGAGAATTGATAAATAGATACCGACCATTCTTTTTGTTTGATAGCTCTTGTTTTTTAGTATAAAATTCATGATAAAGGTGATTACAAAAGGCCCAATCATCATAAAATAATGTAATGGGGACCAGAGGGTGAATGTCATGTTATTTTCTCCTGAAATGAAATAAATCCGTAATATAGATTATATAACATCTTGAGATAAATCTCTATAATTATTCAGTGTATTTTGAAAAAGTGTAGAATTTGATGAGGGTTAACCAGATTTTTATGTTTAGAAAAAAGCAGTGCAATTGTATATTGTATTAGTTTGTTATATAATCTAGCTATAATTCGTTAGAGAATAAAAAGGTGAACTCATGAAAAAATTCTTATCTTTAGTCCTGATGATTTTTACATTATTCGTAGTTATCGGTTGTACGAGTACAACAACTTTGGAAACTACGACAACTTTGACGCCGACAACTATCGATGACACGACCACTTTGAATTTGGAGTTTACAATTAATTATTATGAAGTACAAGAAATGATTCTGCTCGGAAATAACGAGTTATCTGAAGGAGAATTGGTGGTGGCTGTCGTTATGGGCGGATCACATACTTTTGCTAGAACCAATAAAGATCGTTACTTCGCCTGGGGGAATAACAACAATGGCCAACTTGGAGATGGAACAACAGAAGATCGGCTATCGGCTGTGGAAATTACTGATAGTTTTTCACTTGAAGTGGGTGAAAAAATCAATTATTTCGTTGCGGGCGACAGACATTCCGGCGCTGTAACAAATTTTGGTAGAGTATTTACTTGGGGATGGAATTTTTCAGGTAGATTGGGCGACGGCACTTCAACCCAAAGAATCAATCCTACTGATATCACAGAAAACTTTTCTCTTGAAGTAGGAGATAAAATAGCTTATCTGACAATGGGCATGCAAACATCAGCTGCTATATCTTCAACTGGTAGGGTCTACACTTGGGGAGCTAATGCTTCTGGGCAATTAGGTGATGGAACCATCTTCAACAAAAATCTGCCGACTGACATTACGGCGAAATTCAATACTGAAACTGATGAAAAAGTAGTACTGATATCATTGGGTTATGTTCACAGCGCTTCTCTAACCAATCAGGGCAGAGTATTCACTTGGGGCAATAATGCATACGGTCAACTAGGCGATGGAACCAATTCCTTTAGAATTAATCCAGTGGATATTACCAATAATTTCAATTTTGCAGTCGATGAAAGAGCGATGGGAATAAATCTTGGTGAGAACTTCACCATACTTTTTACTAACAAAAGTAACTTATTTACTTTTGGCCTCAACGATAAGGGGCAATTGGGAAATGGAAATACAGACAACAGTTCGACACCTATAAATATTAACAACCAATTTACGCTTCAAGCTGAGGATAGAATTATTAAAATCAGTTCAGGTGAAGCGCATTCAAGTTTCATTACTTCTAATTATCGGGTTTTCATTTGGGGGGACAATGAATTTGGCCAACTGGGAAATGGTAGTTTCGTCAAACGAATTTCACCTTATGAAATCACTAATAATTTGATGTTGAAAACCGATGAGTTAATTTACTCAATATCTTTGAGTTATGGCGGCACCAGTCTTGTTACTTCATTGGGACAACTGAAAATCTGGGGAAATAATGATAATGGTCAACTCGGTAATGAGTCAACCAATACCTCATCCCTCCCGATTGATATTGTCAATAAAGATTATCAAAGCATTCTGCTGGAAACACAAGATTTGCATGTCGGAGAGTCAATCACTTTATATGAAGACGAAAGAATAGGTTATGAATTCTCAGGTTGGTATACGACTGACGATTTATCAACTTTATTTACAACTACAGTAATGCCGGAAGAAGATATAAATCTCTATGGCCAATGGAATAATGTGAATTGATGTTGGTGAAGTGGAAAACGAAAAACAGTTTTCTTGCATCAAGTTAATGAATTACTTTTTTATCAAAAAAAAGCGTCACGAACTTACGAATTGCCGAGACGCTTTTTATTATGCTCATATACAACAGTTTTTTTCTTGTACATAATTAGTTTTCTTGATGTAAAAAGATTAATTTATGATATTATATAGTAGTTGATAAAATTGCTTTATTTAACCTAGATGGAGGACATAATGAACAAGCTTTGGAACCGTAACTTTACAATTTTGACCATTGGTTCTTTTATCTCTGCATTTGGCAGTGCCGCAGCTGGCATTGCTTTTGGTATTTTGATTTATACCAAAACAGGTTCTCCATTGACGTTGGCACTTTTTACCATTGCAAACATTATTCCGCGGATGATAACAGCTATCTTTGTTGGTCCATTTATTGACCGACATTCACGGGTCAAATTGATTTATCGGATTGATTTCTTCTACTCAATTTTCTTTGCCTTTGTCTCAGTAGTTTTATTCTCCGGATACTTTGATGTTTTGATTTTCACCTTGATAGCATCATTGTTCGGGATTATTGATACAGTTTATCAAATAGCTTTTACTAGCCTTTTTCCAGAAGTTATCTCTCAAGGCAATCATTCTAAGGCCTATTCCATATCATCTTTGATTTGGCCGATATCAGCAGCAATTATGGCGCCCATAGCTACTTACATGATTGAAAATTTCACAAATGGAGTAGCAATCTTGATGGCCTTTAATGCCGTGACATTTTTTGTGACGGCTTCGATAGAAACTTTGATAAAGGTAAATGAAACTTTAAATACCAAAAAAGATGGAGTGAAGTTCAGTTTCTTTGAAGATTTAAAAGAAGGCATCAGGTATTATAAGGTGGAAAAAGGTATCTTGGGAATAGGTGTATTGTTCGCTGCCTTTTCCTTTGTTTACGCTGCCAGTGATCTTTTGCGAATGCCATATTTCGTCAATCATCCGACCCTGACCTTACAACACTTTTCTTTATTGATATCTGCGAGCGCAATTGGCAGAATGGTTGGTGGCGTGATTCACTATATCTTTAAATATCCAACAGCCAAAAAATATTTAATAGCCGTCAGCGTCTATTTGACGGTTGAAATCATGGGAGCGACCTTGTTATTCATGCCATATGTTATAATGGTTGCCGTCAGTTTTATTGTTGGTTTATTGTCTGTCACAAGTTTCAATATCAGAATGAGTGCTACGCAAACATATCTACCTGGTCATATTCGCGGCCGTATCAATTCAACTCAACAATTGCTGTGGAACCTTGGTACAATTTTTGGAACGTTGAGCATCGGTTTGATCGCAGAATTTTCTGGGTTGGATTATCGTTTAGTCATAATGATGGCATCAGTTGTGAGCATATCTGCCATTTTATTGATACCAATCAGAATGAAGGATGAATTCAAGAAAATTTATAATGTAGATGTATAATAACTTGATTGAAAAAGTCAGTTCAATGAACTGATTTTTTTTATTTTAAAGTGTATAATATATTTACGTAATGGAAATTGAGGTTGTTGGGATGAAAGAAACCGACTTATACTTGCCGATTAAAGATTTTTTAGTTAAACAAGGATATTTGGTAAAGGGCGAGATTAATGGCGTCGATGTTTATGCCATGAAAGAAGAAACAACAATTGCGATTGAACTTAAGGTCAATATAACCTTAAAATTGGTATATCAAGCTATTGAGCGACAAAGAATAGCCGATGAAGTTTATATTGCAATTCCAAAAACCGCAATCAAATCACATAGGAATAATCTTAAGAATTTTCTATTGCTTTTAAAAAGATTGGCAATTGGTTTATTGGTAGTAAGCGGCAATATGGTAGAAGTGGTCCTTACTCCAAAAGAATACAATCTCGACATTAGCAAAAAAAGAAACCTTAGAAGAAAGGAAAAAATGATTTCATCGCTCGTAAACTTAACTTCAGATCAAAACAAAGGTGGTTCAAGGGGCAAGAGAATGACAATCTATAAACAAAATGTGATAAAGATTGCCAAGTTGCTGATGGAAAACCCTGGTATGTCACCAAAGGCAATCAAAGATATTACAAAGATAGAAAACGTCAGTTCCATCCTGCAAAAGAATTATTACCAATGGTTTGAGAGAAAAGTTAGAGGATCATACCATTTGAATGAAACAGGAATTGCTTATCTGAGAGAAAACGAAACATAAAGAAAAAAGGAGAATATGCCATGCATGATTATAATTTGATTTTTAAAGATTTTATCGAAGGAATTCAGGATGAATCCAAAAAAAATAAGTTAATAACAATCTTTGAATTTATTGTGACTAAATTTCCTAAACTCACACCAAGATTTGCTTGGAATCAACCGATGTTTACAGACCATGGAACTTTCATCATCGCTTTCAGCGTTGCTAAAAATCATATATCAGTTGCCCCAGAAGCCAAGACTATCCAAGAATTCAAAGAAGATATCGAAAAGTCGCAGTACGAATGTTCTTCAATGATTTTTCGGATCAAGTTCACTCAAGAGATTGATTTCTTGCTTCTAGAGAAAATTATCGAATTCAACATTATCGATAAAGCTGAACACAGTAAATTCTGGCGATGATGATATTTACAATAAAATCGATTGCTAATCAATCAAAGGTAACCAAACTATGAAAATAATTATCTCTCCCAGTAAAAAACAGAATATCAAATTGATAGGTGTGACTTCAACAAAAACAGTTTCTTTGTCCCCGAAAACAAAGAAACTTTTTTCAATGTTAGAGAAAATGGAAAAAGAAGAACTGAGCAACGTTTTAAAAATCAAAGGCAAGTTGCTTGAGGCAACATTCTTAACTTATCAAAAGAAGCAACTTAATGAACAAGCGATGCCTGCAATAAAATGTTACGAAGGAGTGGTTTTCGAACAACTGCAACTTGATGATTATTCCGCTAAATCCAGACAATACCTCAATGAACATCTAAGAATTCTTTCAGCTATGTACGGTGTTTTATCACCTGATACCCTTATCTATCCATATCGTTTGGATATGACCATCAAATTGCCAGATATCAATCTTTATGATTTTTGGCATACAACTATAATCGATGAATTCAAAGATGAGGATTTCATTATCAATCTGGCATCGATAGAATTTTCGCGAATGATTCAAATCCCAAAAGTCAAATTGATCAATATTGATTTTTATGACGAAAACAAGGACTCGAGTTTGAAAATCATAAGTTATAATGCCAAAAAAGCCAGAGGTAAAATGGTTAATTATTTGATTGTGAATCAGATATATTCGCTTGATGGAATCAAATCATTCAAAGAAGATGGTTATCTTTTTTCTCAAGACAAATCAACTCAAGCTAATTTGGTTTTCATTAAAAGATATAAATGATTTATTTACAAAAAGCTAATGTTGGGTGATGATATACAGCTTCTTTATGCTATAATTTTTATATGACATACCTCATAAACCAAGACTAAGGAGCAAAAATGAAAGCAATCAAAACAATAACAAAACACAATTGGTTTTTAAGATTGATCAAGAAAATTATCAGAACCGTTAGAAAAACTCCAGAATTAGTTTTACATGATGATAATTTACCGGAAAAAGCTATTTATTACGCTAATCATAACGGAGCAGCAGGGCCATTGACTTTAAGTGTCTATTTTCCCAAGTACTTGGTACCATGGGGAGCTTATCCCATGACAGGCCATTATTTTTCACGGTGGAAGTATTTGTACTTTACATTCTATCGTCAAAAATTGGGATATAAGAAATTCAGATCATTCATGCTCGCAACATTATTTGGCTTAATCTCAAAAATTCTTTATCAAGGAGTGAGGTTAATACCGACATATCCTGATACGAGATTAAGAAAAACGATAAATGAAAGTTTGGAGCATTTGAAAGTCAATAACTCGATATTAATCTTTCCTGAGAATAGTTCTTCAGGCTATGCAGAAGAAATTGAAGCGTTTCATGCAGGATTCGTTTATTTGGCACAACAGTATTTCAAGAAGAATAACAAACACATTCCTATGATTCCGCTTTTCTATCATAAAGCGAAACAACAAATCATTACAGGTAAGACTAAATATTTAAGTTATTTTGAAGCTAATCTTAATAGAGAAGAAATCGCGGAAAGCCTGAGAAAGAGCCTTAATGAACTAGGCTTATGACAATTTGAATTAAGCAACGGTATTTCATAACCGTTGCTTTCAGAGTGTTGACAAATAACAACTTAGTTGATGAAAACTAGGTTGTTTTTTTGATTTTTAAGTAAAACTAATAAAAAACGTCTAATTTTAGTCAAAAAAGCTTGTGTAAGAGAAGATATCTTCCTTATTTTTAACTCATATTTCCAAACCAATAACGCTAACTTCTTAATGTTAGCGGCACTATAAATGATTAAGTTACGATTGTGGTTTTTCTCTTTACCTCTTAAAAGAGTAAAACCTAAACAATGACTCATCTTACATTGAGCGAAAA
>JAKPZU010000077.1 GCA_029559915.1 Bacillota bacterium | reverse complement strand
CATGAGTGATGTATATCTCGACAGCGGCACATATATTAAAAGTTTTTATACAATTATTTGTGCGCCAAATTCTGTTAAGATTACCTTAATGAATAGTTCAAACAGGCGGCTTCATCACTCAATTAACTGGGATTGTGCCGTACCTCAAATAATAAGTGATAGGTATAAAAAAAGTTCCCAAAAAGCGGAAATGTAAAAAGTAATTGATTATATTTGCTCTCGAAGAAATAAAGTAACAATGAGCTTAAACATTCACATTTTAACCATAGCCCTCACGGGCGCAGACCATTCGGCTGGGCGTTACTTCCCTACTTCACCGAGTGGTTTTGCGTTTCCGTGGGGGCTTTAATTTAGATATATGAAGGTAAAAATTGAACAACTGGAACCTAATCCTTATCGGGATATGAAAAATTATCCCATAAATGAGGAAAAGGTAAAGACCCTTGTTGATAGTATTCAACAGACGGGTTTTTGGGACAACATCCTTGCCCGAAAACAGGGCAGTAAATATCAGATTGCATACGGGCATCATAGGCTTGCAGCAATCAGAGAGGTAATGAAACCTACTGATGAGGTTGATATACCGGTAAAAGAATTGACTGACGCTCTCATGTTGAAGATCATGGCTAATGAGAATATGGATGATTGGAAGGCAACACCACAGGTCATTGATGAAACCGTGAGAGTTACAAAGCGGTTTCTTGAGGAGCATCCGGAAGAGGTAAAAAAGGTCACGCCCATGGGCGCAACCCCCGGTATTATCGGTGGCCCTACGATTTGTAGGTTTTTGGGGTGGGATGAACATCGTGTCAGATATTCCCTTGAGCGGCTGAAGATGATTGATGATGATAAGGTTGAACATTCAGTCTTTACTCAACTACCAACCGAAAGGGCAGCAAGAAACTTTGTTGATGTAGTCAAGAAATATGACATACCAAAAGAAAGGCAGAAGGCTGTCGTTGAGAGATACAAAGAAAAGGGTGGCGGTGAAATTGGAATGCGTGATGCGGCAATGGAAGAAATGTTTGTTCCGAAAACAAGGGTATCAAATTCTGATAAGAACATTAAACAACTTGACGCAGAATTTGCAAGTGTTGATGCTATTGCCGAAGATCTTCGTATGGCAATTTCTCGCCTATCAAGACTATGTGATGATATTGGTGCTCCTCAATATTGGAATGGGGTTAATTGGACTGTAAGGCTCAAAGAAACATTAAGAAAAACCAATACAGATATTGAAAAATTTATTAACCAAATATGATAATAAGATGAAAAAGATTAATCTTGAAACACAAATCTTAGCTGCCTTTCACGAAGGGCTAAACAAAGGGCTTGCATGGCTTACCAATGAAGATATTGGTATTATGATATGGGGCAATGGTTACATACCACAAACTGCCCATATATTTAATAAGATGATCAAGGAGCGAATGTGGAAAGTTCGTGAACTTGCAGAACAAGAAGGTACTTTGATTATCCCTATGAGAAAGAAGATACCTAATAGTACCAGGGGTTTTAAAATTACAGCGTGGAAAATTGCGACTATTGATGATAGAAAATACATTGAAGATGAGTTGATGTACAAGTTGCATAATGGAGATTCACGAAAAAAATCAACAATTAGATTTGTTAAAACTGCTGTTGCAAGTAGTATGTTGCCGCCTGTTAAGTTGCATGAATTAACGGAATAATCATGGCAAAAGACCCTGCCGTTTTATTTTATACACAAGACTTTTTAACTGGATGTACTGACCTCACTTTTGAAGAAAGGGGTCAGTACATTACTTTGCTTTGCCTCCAACATCAGAAAGGACATTTAAGTGAGAAAACCATTAGGTTAACCTTAGGTTCCGTTTCGGTTGATGTGATGAGTAAGTTTTTAAAAGACGATGAGGGATTTTATTATAATGAACGTATGGAGAAGGAGATAGAAAAGCGGCGGCATTTCCTTGATACTCGGTACTTTAACGGGAAAAAAGGGGGACGACCTGCAAAACCTAATAAGAAACCTAATAAGAAACCTACAGAAAACCTAAGTGATAATGATAATGAAATTGGTAATGATATTATAGAAAAAGGGGGTATGGGGGAAAAAGAAATAAATATACCCTTTGACTATTTTTGGAGCATGTATGATAAAAAAATTGATAGGGCAAAGTGTGAAAAAAAATGGCAGCGGCTTACGGATGAAGAACGGGAAGAGTGTATGTATTATCTTCCTGCTTATATAAAAGCAACGCCCGACATAAAATTTCGGCGCAATCCTGAAACATATTTGAATAACAAGTCATGGCAAAACGAAATAGTAGAACATGGAGCCGATAAAAAAAATAGTGGTGCAACAGATGCAGAGCTTATTGAACTCTTCGCTACAAAGTACGGAGTTAAGCCCTGAAAAAACAGAGATAAGTTTATATAACGATACCTTGGCCGGGCCAAAGGATATTATTGACGCTTCAGTCAGAGTAAAAAAAG